>CAIMWA010000250.1 GCA_903845045.1 uncultured delta proteobacterium
CGCGAAGACGGTGATCTGCAGCGTCTCCTGGGCGCCGCTGTTCCGGATGAGGAGCAGCGTCGTGGAGCCCGCGCGCTGGCCGACGACCACGAGGTTGCGGCCGTCGGCGGGCTGCCGCACGTCGATGATCCCCGGCGTGCCCTCGGAGAACTGGTGGATGCCCTCGGCGGGCACGAGCACCTGCTCGCCCACGGCGAGCGAGAGGTCCCGGGCCGGACCGCGGGGCGCGGGCTGCGTCGCGGGCTGCTGGGCGAAGGCCGAGGGGGCTGCCAGCACGGCCGCGAATTGGAGCGCGGCGACGGAGGCTGCGAGCGCGATGCGGGGGCTCTTCATGCGACTTCGCTCTTCAGGGGCTCAGGGGGTTCTGGGATCCGATGCGCTCGATGACCTGGCGTCGCCGGCGCGAGACGTTGGCGCGGCGCGTGGGCTCGAAGATGTCCTCGATGTTCGTCTCGGGCACTCCCTCGAGGATCGCGATGTCCTCGGGGTTGCGGAGCACCAGCGTGAGGCCGGTGTGACGTCCGCCCGCGCCGCCGCGGTCCGCCGCGTAGGTGAGGAGCTGGGCCTCCTCCATCGACGCGCTGAGGGTGATCTGCGAGATGTCCGCCGGTGCGTTGGTGTTCGCGGTGCCGTTCACCGTCTGGCGCTGCGCCTCGCCGCCGGTGTCGCGGCCCGCGGCAAGCACCAGCACGTTCTGGAGCAGCGGGATGGTCACCCGGTCGTTGTCGCCGCCGGTGCGCGAGAGCGTTCCGAGGACGTCGACGCGATCGCCCGGGCGAAGCAGTCCGCCGAAGGAGTTGGTGATGTCGGCGCGAACGGTGATCGCGCGCATGCCGTTGCTCACCAGCGACGACAGGTCGCGCCGCGCCTCGGACGCCGTCGCGAGGTCCGTCCACATGATCGTCTGGTTCGCGCGCAAGCCGTTGGAGACGCGCACGCCGAGGATGCGCCGCACGTCCGAGTACCGGATCGAACGGTCCTCGAGGTAGGCCTGGGGGATCAGCCGGTAGCCCAGCATGGCCTCGGAGAGCGCTGCGCCGAGGGGGATGTCCTGCACCGCGATGAGCACGCGGATCGGGACGCCGCCGGAGGCCTCGTTCTCGAAGCGTTGCTTGTAGAGCAGGAGCAGCACGAGGCCGAGCGCCGCGGCCCCGAGGGCGATGATGAGTGCCTTGGTGTTCATCCCTGCTCTTCGGTCTCCGCGCGGGCAGCGCACAGCGCCGGCGACCCCGCCGACGTGCGCGCAGACTACGCCGAACGCCGCGCCACGCACAACGGCGATGTGCGCGCGGTCCCGAGCGAGACTTCGAGTTCGGAGGGCGCCGCGCTCAGCGCGCGACGAGGGACATCATCGACGTGGTGTCGCCGGCCTGATCGAACACCAGCAGGAGCGTCTCGCCGGCCTTCTCGAAGGCCGCGAGGCGTCCGCGGCGCGCCTCGATCTCCGGGGGCAGCGCGCGATCGCGCGGAAGGTCCAGCGCCGTCCAGCCGCGAGCGGTCATCTCGCGCTGGTAGAACGCGCGCACCTGCGGCATCGGGGCGTCGACGGTGTAGACGCCGAGCTTGTTCGGGGCGCCGTCCTCGTAGGCCGAAATCACGCGGCGCATGCCGGCGTAGCGCGCGAGGCCTGGGACGTCGGCGCCGGGCGCGTCGCCGTGCTCGGGAAAGAGCCGCAGAACATGAAACGGACCCTGCGTCGCGACGGTCAGGATGCGCGTGCCGGTGGTCCCGTGGGTGACGTACGCGTAGCGCAGGTCGCCGTAGCGCGAGAGGTCGCCGCTCGCGAAGACCGCCTCGGCGCGCTGCAGCACCGTCTCGGGCGTGAGGTGCGTCGCCTCGCCGACGTCGAGGCAGGCCACGTAGCCCCCCGTGGCGTCGCTGAAGCGCACCGTCTCCACGGATCCCGCGCGGCGCGAGCCGGGGGTCCAGAGACGGTTGAACGGCGCAGCCTCGAGGGACCGCGCGCTCTCGGCGAGGTGCCCGGAGGTGCGTGCGCAGCGCGACTCGTAGAAGTCGAGCACGGCCTCGACGGAGTCGCGGGTGGAGCCCATGGCGAGGTAGAGCGACTCGCCGTTGATGACCACGCGGCGCGGCGACTCGATGACGCCCTCTTCGGCGTACGGCATGAGCTGCCGCGCGAGGTGCCGCAGACCCTCGTTCACCTGGGCCCGCGCGGCGCGAACGCTCACCATCGCCGTGACGACCATCACGGTGCAGAGAAACGCCGCGAGGCGCGTGAGCTGCGGCAGGACTCGGATGCGTCGGAACATGGATCGCCTCTCAGCCTCGGCTACGGGCACACCGGAATGACGGCGCAGAAGAGCTGACGGAACACCTGCGCGGGCTCCATGCGCTCGGTGTTGCAGGCCATGGTGTTCAGCGCGAGGGCGTTCACCGAGCCGCCGCCGAGGAGCGTCGGGCGGGTGACCGGCTGCGTGAGGCGCCCCGAGGCGGTCTTTCCGAAGATCGCGCCGAAGAACGCGCCGCCCGCGCCGCCGAGCATGTTCTCGAGGCTGTTGAGCGCTCCGGGGCGCTCGCCGGCGCTCGAGTCCGTGGCGGTGGTCACCTGGTTGCAGCCCGGCGGCCGCTGCGTGCACGCCTCGAAGGCGTAGGCGACGACGCAGTGGCGGTTCTCCTCCATCGTGCGGAGCTTCGTGCTCCACGCCTTGTGCACGAACATCATGCACGTCAGCACGGCGATGAAGAACGGGAGCATCACCACGGTCTCGGCATAGGCGGCGCCCCGCGAGGCGAAGCGACGGGCGCGGCGCGGCCGGCGGCGGGAGGTCATGGACACGGCGTCGGCCCCTTTCAATGGACGATGACTCCGTTGACGGCGTCGAGGTTGATGCCCGCCCCGATGGCACCGCTGATGCCGAGCGGGTTCGTGGGCATCGTGAAGCGGCGGAACCGGGCCCGCCAGTACATGTGCCAGGTCCACTCGTCGCGGGCCTCGTCGCCCTCGTAGTAGTACTCCGCCTGCGCGAGACCGACGCGGGCGAGGTTGCCGAGCGTCGAGAAGACGCCGCTGCCGCCGCCGGTGCTGCGTCCCCACGCGGCCATCGACACGCCGCGCTCGTTCGCCTGGAACGGCGGGTTCCCGATGACGATGCCGCGGATCTGCACGTACTCGCAGTCCTGGCCGGGCATGCCGTCGTTGCAGCTCCCATCGCCGGGATCGATCTCGTAGGGGCGCATGCTCGAGTCGTTTCGAGGGCAGAAGAACAGCGCCATGGTCTCGTCGAGGAGGCGCACGGCCCAGCTCAGCACGCTCCCGCCGAGGAGACCGAGCGGGAAGGCGAGGAACTGCGAGAGCGGCTCGGCGGCATGCATGCACGTGCTGTGGATGTCGACGGGGTGCACCGGCAGCGGGTGGTCGACCATGGGGTGGATGAAGCCCGCGGTGACCGGCGGGCGGTACGTCCCGTCGAGGGTGCTGATCACCACGCGCGTCTGCGCGAGGTACGGCCACGTCGTGCGGATGATGTCCTCGGCGCTGTGGCCGAGGCGCAGCGCGGGCTCGACGATGCTGTTCTGGTAGGTGTTGGCGAGGTTGCGGATGAAGTTCCCGGCGTTCGCCAGCGCCGCGGAGAGCGGCGGCGCCCAGAACGTGAGCACGGCGGCCGCGAAGAGCGCCCACTGCACCAAGCGCATCGCGAAGAGGATCGACACGAGCAGCGCCATCACGATGTTGATGAGCGCGATGAGGTTCATCCCGCGGGCGTGCATGACGGCGCCGGAGAACGCGATGGCGTCCGCTGCGTCCTGCATGCGCTCGCGGAAGATGATCGTGTTGCCGATGCCGATGATGTAATAAAGAAAGCCCGTCAGCAGCATCGCCATGAAGACGCCGACGACCATGATGGCCCCGGAGTCGTCGGCGAGCAGGGACGGCCGCGGCGCGCGGTGATTTCGCTCGTTCATGGCGCCCTCGAGGCGTTGTAGCAGGGGCTCGCGATGGACCGCGCGGCGCCCTGCACGGGCAGCGTGGACTCGGCGCGGATGACGTAGAAGTGGCCGCCGCTGACGGCGAGGGCGAGGGCGCTCAGGGTGCCTCCGGCGAGGCTGTGATTCAGCTCGTCGAGGCCCGGGCGCGCCGCCCCGAGGCGCTGGCTCGCGGCCTGGATCGCGTCGGCCTGGAGCTGGATGTCGCGGATCGACGCGTGGCCCGAACGCAGCGAGTTCGTCGCGGTGCGGATCTGCTCGAGGGGCACACCGGAGTAGAGCTGCAGCGCGTCGTCGCACGCCATCTTCGACACGATCGGCACGCCGCAGTGGAAGAGGTACGTGACGCGCGTCGTGAGGTCGCGGCGGTCGCTCCAGCGATCGAGGTAGTTGTTGTCGTGCGCCGCGCGCGGGAACGTCACCGCGAGGGCGAAGGAGTTGTAGACCATGGCCCCGAAGGCGAGGCGCTCGAGCGGCGAGTTCGATCCGCCGATGGCGTCGTAGACACCCTGCCGGCGCGGGTCGCTGTCGTGCGTGATCTCGTCGAGCGAGGGCGACGTGGCGAGCAGCGGCCAGCCAGCGGCGAAGAGCACCGCGTCGAGGCGCGCGCCGGCGGAAGAGCCGGGCGAGAGATGGCTGATCGGGATGATGCGGTCGAGGAGAGCGAGGGGGCTGCCACCGGAGCCTCCGCCGTTCACGACGTTCATCGGGGCGCCGTCGTAGCGGGCGGGGCAGTCGGGGAACACCACCACCGCCGAGCGCGCAGCCGCGTACGCCGCGTGCTGCACCACGAGGTGCGCGGAGTAGAGCAGCGCGAGCTGCATGATGCCGAGCACCATGATGAAGAACGGGATGAACGCGATGAGGAACTCCACGTACACGGCGCCGCCGGTGTCGTGGAGGAGGCCCGTTTTCGTTCGTCGGTTGGGTGCGCTCATGCGTGGCTCTTCACACGACGGGATAGAGGGAGAGGGCCGACACGCAGGTGCCTGCGAAGATCGAGCCGCCGAGGCGGAAGCGCGTGAGCATCTCCGGGCGGATCTCACGGCGCCAGCGGCGCGGCATCACGGGGTTCAGGGCGAGGAAGAACGCGTTGACCAGCACCGCGAGGAGTCGTCCGTGCCACGCGAGGCGCGCCATGGAGAGCAGGCTGCCGGCGACGTACGCGTAGAACTGGGCCTCGATGCCGTGGAACGCGCCGAGGATGGCGCCCAGGGCGATGAAGAGCTTCACGTCGCCGCCGGCCATGCCGTCCTTGCGGAAGATCAGCACCGGGACGAGCGCGCAGACGAGCATGCCCGCGAGGGCGCCGGCGGCGCCGTAGGCATGCGGCCGGGACTGCACGACGCGAAGCGCGACGCCCGCCGCGGCGGCGCCGAAGGTGAGCCAATTCGGGATGCGCCCCGTGCGGAAGTCGGTCCACGCCGCAGCCGCCGTCGCGAGGACGGCGAGAAGGACGTTGAAGAGACCCACCGACTCGAACGGCACCGCATCACCTCCAGAAATGACGACGCCGCGGCCCCTCCGTGTGTGGGAGCGTGCCGCGGCGCGCCGCGAAGCGAACCTCGTTCCCGCCCGACGGGGCGGGACCGTCAGATCACGGACCGAGGCCCTGGATCTGGTTGCTGCCCGAGGTGATCTTGCCGACGACGGCGTTGCCGAACTGGCGCCACGCGGTGATGCCGACCACGGCGATGAGGATGAGGATGATGACGTACTCGACGGTCGACAGACCGGCGTCGTCGCGGAGCAGCTTCTTGAGGTTCTTCTTGTCCATGATCGGAGATCCTTCCTTCTTGTCTGAAACCGCGGTCCTCGCAGCGCCGGAGTCGCTCACGCGAACGGCATCGAGAGGACGAACTGCGCAAACCGATAGTAGTCGACGAACGGCCTGCCGAGCGAGAACGTCGCCACCGACGCCACGACGCCGACCAGGAGCAGCACCACCACGTACTCCACGAACGCTGCGCCCGACTCGTCGTCGTGCAGCCGCCGCAGGTTCCGCCGCAGGTCGCTCACGATCGCTGTCCTAGCAGTCGTCGTGCCGACGACGCGAATGCCCGTTTCCTCGACGGGTCCGGCGTCGGCGCTCGGCGGCGAGCTGGGAGATCGGACGGCGGTGGGTGGGAGGAACTCCTCCCAGGGGGGCGCTCATCCCATCGCGAGGCGAAGGTGCACGGCGGCGACTGCGCTCATCGTGCCGAGCACGACGACGTTCTCGAGGGCGTCGCGGCTCACGGCGCCGACGCCGCGCCACTCGGGCACCAGGATCGCGATCGCCGCGTAGGCGACGACGGCGAGCGGCGTGAGCGGCAGCAGCGCCAACAGCGCAGCGGCGCCGTGCACGGTTCGGCCCGATGGCGCGGTGACGGCGAGGCCGGCAGAGGCCGCGTCGTCGACGACGGCGCGCCCGAGGAGGTCGACGCTGCGCACGAGGGCTGCCACGCGAGGCGAAGCGCGCGCGCGCCAGGCGTGGTCCCCCGCCGCCGACCAGGCGGTGTAGCCGAGCAGCATGAGGAACGTGAAGAGCTGCGGGAACAGCCACTCCTGCATGACCAGGTGCATCGAAATGCCGGCGACGAAGGCCGCGTCGCGCGTTCGACGATGGGCGAGGGCGAAGGGCAGCGCGGTCTCGAGCGCGAGCACGCCGAGCTGCGCAGCGCGCGCCGGCGCGGCGTGACTGAACAGCGGCTGCAGGAGCGACGGCAGCAGCGCCGACGGGTTCGCGCCCGGTGCGCGGTCGACGGCGACCCACTGAAGCAGGGCACCTCCGTCACGCCACCACGGGTGCTGAAGCTTGGCGACGATGCTCGCGAGGTACACGAGTCCCACCTGCGCTCGCACGGCGCGAGACAGATCGATGCGGCGCGGTCCTCCGTCGGGCGCGATCGCGGACAGCACGAGCAGCACGAAGAGCAGGTAGTGATTGTTGTGGTACGTCGCCGGAACGAGGGCGTAGAGCGCCGCCATGCAGGCCGCCGCGAGGGCCGAGAGGGTGCGCGGGAGACGTCCTGCGGCGATGGTCAGGCCGAGCGGCAGCAGCGCGAAGAGGAGCAGCGGCGGCGCCGCGCGGAGGGGCATCGCGCGCCCGATGGACCAGAGGTCCATGGCCGGTCCGTCGTCGCGCACGGCCTGCTGGGCGCCGAGGAAGAGCAGCATGCCGACGCAACGCCGCAGCGCGCTGTCGCGGATCAGCGAGGGGGCCATCGTCGCGTGCGCTCGAAGGGTGGGGCGAGGGGGCTCGCGCAGCGAAGCGTGCTCGCGAGCTCGAGCTGCGGGCATTCCGATGCGTGCCAGCGAGCGAGCACGTCGTCGAGGCCGTGCGCGACGTCGGCGTCGTCGTCGGCGTAGGGCGCGAACCACGGGGCCACCGTCGCGAAGCGAGGCGCGGTCGCGGCCGAGAGCAGCGCCGTCATCGCCGGGGGCGCCGGCATCGACGAGAGGTTCACGGCAGCGCCCGCGCGGTTCTTGGCCGACAGCGTGTGCGAACACCGGCTCGTGAGCGGACCGGCGAACATGGACCAGGAAAAACGACCCGAGACGGTGACCGTGCGGCCGGGGTGGACGCGCGTCGCCGCCAGGGCGAGCTCGCCGAGGAGCACGGCCAGCACCGCGGCCGATCGCACGCCAGCGTGTTCCGCGCGCATCGCCCCGACGGTACACCCGCGGCGTCGAGACAAACGTGCCGAAGTTTTGCGTCCCTGGTGACGAGGGGCGCATGTCGCGTGCGTGGAATCATTGGAGCTCCTCGATCATCATGCTCCCGTCGCGCTGCGCGGCGAGGCCGTCTACGCGCCCCCCCGGCGGGTCTCCGAAGCCTGGCTCGCGCCGTGGTGGAAGGGCCTCGGGCGGCGCTACGGTCACGTGTTCCACTCGATGTGCTCGTACATGGGGAGCTTTCCGCCGGGCCTGCCGCGGTACCTCATCGAGCAGTTCACCGAGCCCGGCGACGTCGTGGTGGACCCGTTCTCGGGGCGCGGCACCGCGCCGCTCGAGGCGTGCCTCGCGGGGCGTCACGGCGTCGGCGTCGACCTGAACCCCCTCGCTGCGACGCTCACCGCGGTGAAGCTCGACCCGCCGACGCTCGACGAGACCCTCGTGCGGCTGGCCGAGCTCGAGCGCACGTACCGCCCGGAGCCCGTGGGCGAGCGCGCGCCGCCGGAGATCCGCATGCTCTTCGAGGAGACGGTGACGCTGCCGCAGATCCTCCACATGAAGGCGGCGCTGGACCCGACGGATCGCACCGATCGGTTCCTGCTCGCGTCGCTCGCGGGGATCCTGCATGGCAACCACACGCGGGACGTCGTGTCGTCGCGTTGCCTCAGCGTGTCGATGCCCAACACGTTCAGCATGTCGCCGGGCTACCTGGCCCGGTACATCCGCGACAACGGGCTCGTGCGCCCGCCCTTCGACGCCTTCGAGAAGCTGCGGCTGCGCATGCACTTCGAGTTCGCCGAGGGCGTGCCGGGGCTCCGCGGTCGCGCCGTACACGGCGACGCGCGGCGCCTCTCGCAGATCGTCGAGCCGGGCAGCGCGAAGCTCGTCGTCACGTCGCCGCCGTACCTGAACGTCGTGCGCTACGGAAAGTTCAACTGGATCCGGCTCTGGCTCCTCGGCGAGTCGGTGTCCGACGTCGACCGCTCGCTGCGCGTCGAGGCCACGGACCGGCGCCTCGCGCTGAGCGACCGGATGCGCTTCAAGTCGTACTGCGGGTTCCTTCGCAACGTCCTCGCGGAGTGCTCAGCCGTGCTGCACGACGACGGCGTCTGCGCGGTCACCATCGGCGACGTGCGCAACAAGGAGCACGGCGACCGCACGCTCGCCCTCGAGGCGTGGGACGAGATCAAGGCCGACGTGGGCCTCGAGCTCGGCGCGACCATCGTCGACGACGTCAACGAGCTCGGCAAGGTGTCGAAGATCTGGGGCATCGGGCACCGCGGCGAGGCCACCAAGGTCGACCGCGTGCTCCTGCTCCACAAGCCCGGTCGCGGGCTCCCGAAGCCGCGGTGGAGCGATCCCGCGGCGCTCATCGAGGCCATCGCCGCGTCGCCGAGCGCGCCCATCGAGCGCCGCCCCAACGTCCGGCCCGGGGTCGTGCGCACGCGCGTTCCCGCCGCCGCACGCAAGACCGCCTGAGCCGAACGTTCAGAGGAAGAAGTCGGGCACGAGCTCGGCGCCGGGCACCTGCGCGTACTTCTCGAAGTCCGTCACGCCGACGCTGCGCAGCAGGTCCTCGTCGACGACGAAGTTGCCCGAGTACGAGACCGGGCGCTGGAGGATCTCGTACGCGGCGTCGGCCATGATCTCGGCGGTTCGCGTTCCGCGCATGGTGTCGTCGCCGCCGAGGAGGTTCTGCACCGCGGCGGTGGCGATGGCGGTGCGCGGCCAGAGCGCGTTGAAGGCCACGCGGCCGCGGAACTCTTCGGCCATGCCGAGCACGCACATGCTCATGCCGTACTTCGCCATGGTGTAGGCGACGTGCCCGCCGAACCACCGCGGCTCGAGGTTGAGCGGCGGCGAGAGGTTCAGCACGTGCGGGTTCGGCGCCTTCAACAGGTGCGGGAGGCACGCCTGCGAGCAGAGGAACGTGCCGCGCAGGTTGATCTGGTGCATCAGGTCGTAGCGCTTCATCGGCGTCTCGAGGGTGCCCGTGAGGCTGATGGCGCTGGCGTTGTTCACGAGCACGTCGATGCCGCCGAAGGTCTCGACGGCCTTCGCCACCGCGGCCTGAACGGCCTCCTCGGAGCGCACGTCGACGACCAGCGGCAGGGCCTTGCCGCCGGCGGCCACGATCTCCTCGGCGGCGCTGTAGATGGTGCCGGGGAGCTTGGGGTGCGGATCGGTGGTCTTCGCCGCGATGACGACGTTGGCGCCGTCGGCTGCCGCGCGCTTGCCGATGGCGAGGCCGATGCCGCGGCTCGCGCCGGTGATGAACAGGGTGCGTCCTCGAAGGGTCATGGCGCGCGATGCTACGGGCGTCCGCGACCGTGCCGCAACGCGCCTCGCTCAGCGCGGAGGTCCCGGCGGCAAGGTGATGCGCCCGTCGCCGTCGGCGTCGACGTAGAGCGGCGACGTGAAGCCCATGGGGATCGCGTGCTCGAGCGGGAGCACGTCGGGCAGCGGGGTGTGGCCGTTGGCCCACGCGATGAGCGCGACGTCGCGGGTGATGGGCACGGTGACGTCCTGATCGAAGCGCACGCCGTCGACGGCCGGCCCCGTGATGTCGAAGCCCGAATGCACGGTGTCGTCGAGCCAGAGCTCGACGCGACGCACGTCGACCCACGACGGTGCCCGCACGCGGACGTGCACGGTGACGCTGCCACCCTGCGGTCGAACGGTGTCGCCGGGAAGGGAGCCTCCCGGTCCGGTCAGCTCGACGAGCGGTCCGCCGTTGACCGAGGTGTGGCCGCGGTGCAGCGCATCGATCACGCGTAGCGGGAGCGTTCCGAAGGGATCGCGCGGGACGTACACCATGGTGCGCGGCCAGCCGGCCTCTTCGAAGAGCAGCTTGTGCGAGTCGCTGTTGCCGGTGACCGCCGCGTGGATGCCTCGGCGCAGCAGGCCGACGTAGTCGCGCAGCACCGTGCGCACCGCGGTGGGACCCTCGATCTGCAGCCCGTTGAACACCTCGATGCTGTCGAAGTCGGTCGCGAAGGTCGGGTCCGCGCGGCCGGTGCGGCCGTCGAAGTGCGTGAAGTTGAAGTAGCCCATCGCGGGGTCGAGGCGCGGATGGTTGACCTGGACGATCTGGGCTCCGCGCGCGCGAGCCTCGGCGAAGACCCGCGCCGGGGTGGTCTCGAAGAACGGCACGATGCCGGCTCCGCGCCCGCCCGGGGTCGGCATCGGGAAGACGATGAAATGACCCCACGTCGGCGCGAAGGTCGTCACCTCCTCGCCCTGGATGGTCCCCATCCCCGCCCGCACGAAGGGCGCGTAGTCGGTGACGTGGTTGTGGTCCGTCGCGACGGCGAGGTCGACGCCGGCGCACTCCAGCGCACCCACGCGTTCGTCGAGCGGAACGTGCGAGTCCGGCGAGCGGGCGGAGTGGACGTGGAAGTCCGCGGACACCATGTCCGGCGTCGGCACGACGACGCGCAAGGCGTTGCGCACGGTCACGGGCTCGGCACCGACGACGACGTCGTCGACGGCGAGCGAATGCTGGGGCCCGTGGTTGGCGGTGAGCCGGTACCGGCCCGGCGCGAGCGCGACGTCGCCGACGCCGATGGGCAGGTACACGCTGCGGCCGAAGGAAAATCCGCCGCTGCGCACGCGTGGCGTGGGGTCGGCGTGCCCGGCGTCGAGCGCGCGAAACAGGACGTGCACGCCGAGCGGCGGTGACTGTCCTTCGACGGCCGGATCGGCGCGTCCGTATGCGAGGTGCACCACCGTCGTGAGCGAGACCGGCACGGTCATGTCGGCCGCGATGGCGAGCGGCGCGGAGGAGGTGCCGTCGTCGTCGCGAAAGCGGACGTGCGTGGCGAGGTCCGGCGGCAGGCGCACCACTCGTGGGGTCGCGTCGCGCAGACGCCCGTGGGCGACGACCTCGTCGGCGGCGTCGACGAGCGAGACCTCGGCGGGGCCGCCGCGGAGGGTGATCGCGCGCGTCGCGGTGGAGAGCGCGGCGAGACCGTCGAGGGCATCGCCGGCCACCACGCTCATGCGAAGAACGCCGTGCGATCCCACGAAGCGGAGCTGCAAGAGCAGCGCGCTGAGGTCGTCCTGCGCGCCCGGGCCTTCGCCGCG
>CAIMWA010000251.1 GCA_903845045.1 uncultured delta proteobacterium
CTCTGAGTCGACCCCGGCGGACCGCCGTCAGCCGCCGACGGACCTCGACTCCGCGTCGTCGCCGTCGAAGCACACGCGGTTCCGGCCCGCGGCCTTGGCGCGGTACATCGCCGCGTCGGCGCGGTCGAAGAGGTCCTCCGGGCCGGGGCTCTCGGCGTCGAACATGGCCACGCCGAGGGTCGCGGTGCATCGATGTTCGATGGTGTGCTCGACGCCCTTCGCGTCGACCGTGGTCAGCACGTAGGGAGCGCCGAGCGCAGCCCGCAGCTTCTCCGCGACGACCCCCGCGCGGGCCTCGGCCTCGCGCGCCGTCGTCGCGACCCCGGCCAGCACCACCACGAACTCGTCGCCGCCGAGGCGCGCCGCGGTGTCGATCTGCCGCACGCAGCGCCGCAAGCGCTCGCCCACCTCGATGAGGAGCAGGTCGCCGACGTGGTGCCCGTGCCGGTCGTTCAGAGGCTTGAACTCGTCGAGGTCGATGACGAGGAGCGCCCCGCGCAGGCCCGTTCGCTTGCTCGACGCGAGCGCCAGGTCGAGGCGGTCGTGCAGCAGCCGGCGGCTCGCGAGCCGGGTGAGGGGGTCGTAGAACGCCAGACGCTCGATCTCCTGCTCCTTGAGGTGCCGCTCGCTGACGTCGAAGCACGTGCCGACGTGCCCTAGAAACGCCCCGGCTTCGTCGAAGCGCGCGACGGCGTGCGCCGCCATCCAGCGGTACTCGCCATCGGATCGGCGCAGACGAAAGTCCGTCTCGACCTCGCGGCGCTCGCGCACGCCGGCGTCGCGGAGATCGCGGACGCGCGGGAGGTCGTCGGGATGCACGGCCTCGATCCAGCCGTAGCCGAGCTCCATTTCCAGCGCTCGGCCGGTGAACGCGAGCCAGCCCCGGTTGAGCCACGTCGCGTGACCTTCGGCGTCGGAGATCCAGATGAGGGCCGGCACGCCATCGGCCATGATGCGAAAGCGGTCCTCGCTCTCGCGGAGCGCCCGCTCGGCGCGCTTGCGGTCGGTGATGTCGACGCCGAACACCGCGATGGCGAGGCCGTCCTCGAGGACGATGGGCATCGTGGTGACGGCGACCTCGAGCCGTCGTCCGTCGGGCGCGACGTGCGTGGCCTCGAAGGTCGCCGAGGCGCCTTGCCGCGTCGACGCGAGGGCCGCCACGATGCGCTGGCGATCGCCGCGGCCGCGCCACCAGGGAGTGTCGGGAAAGTACCTTCCGAGAAGCTCCTCGCGCGTCGCGTCGCAGAACCGGAGCGCCGTCCCGTTGACGTCCATGAGCCGGTCGGACGGGTCGAGGATGCCCGCGAGGAAGCTCGACTGGTTGAACATGCCGAGAAAGATCGGCTCGGCGCGCTTGCGCTCGGTGATGTCGAGGAACGTCGCGACGACGCCCTCGGCGGTGGACGGGTCGACGCCGGGGATCGGGCTCGCGTTCACGCTCATCCAACGCCGCGCGCCGGAGCCGGTGCGCATGCCGAGGATCTTGTTTCGCACCGGGCGCCCGGTCTTGAGCGACATGCGCCCCGGGTGCTCGTCGCCGGGCATCGGCGTGAGGTCCTCGCGCAGCGGCTGCCAGCTTGGATCGGCGCTGGTGCCGCCGATGAGCGCGTCGAGGGACACGCCGAGCATCTCCGCGGCCGCGGGGTTCGCATCGACGACCCGCCCGTCGGGGCGCTGCACGATGACGCCCTCGGACATGGCCGCAAAGACGCTCCGGAGCCGTCGCTCCTCGCGCGCCAACGCGTCGGTCTGCTCCACCAGGAGGGAGATGTCCTGCGCCGTTCCCACCGAGTGCGTCGGCGCACCGTTCTCGGCGAAGAACATCTCGCCGCGGATGTGGACGCGCTTGACGCGGCCACCCGGGCCCAGCGTGCGGTGCGCGAAGTCGAGCGGCGTTCGATCGCGCCGCGCCGAAGCGAGGTGCCGCGCGACGTCCTCGCGATCCTCGGGGTGGACCAGCGCCATGAGGTCGCCCCAGCCAAGCGCGCCGCGCGCGGGGTCGACCTCGTAGATGCGGAACATCTCCGGCGACCACGAAGCGACGTCGGCGACGAGGTCGCGACGCCAGCTTCCGAGGTGGGCTATGCGCTCGGCCTCGGAGAGCATCGACGCGCTCTGCGTGAGCGCGTCCTCGAGGTGCTTCGTCTCGCTGACGTCGACGAGCGTTCCGACGACCTCGCCGCTGTCGTCCGGTGCGATGGAGCACAGGATGTCGAAGCTCGCCACGGATGCGTCCTTGCGCACCTGGCGGATCTGCCCGCGGTACACGCCGCCCACGGCCATGGCGGCGCGCGAGGCCGCTCCAAAGGTGTCGAACTCGGCGTCGGACGGGAACAGCCGCCGGGTGTTGATGCCGACGATCTCCGGGACGGCGTAGCCCAGGAGCCGAGCGAACGCCGGGTTCGCCCAGCGCAGCGTGTGGTCGTGCAGCCCGACGCGAACGAAGCCGACGAAGGTGCACTCGATGACGGCGCGCTCCTGCCCCTCCGCCGGCGTTGCACCGGCGTGCCCCGGCGCATCGAAGCCTCGGGGCTCGCAGCTCACGTGGACCAGCCCTCGCTTCGGACTCCGGACGCGCACTGCGTACCGTCGGCCTGCGCCGCCGAGGCGTGCGGTGAGCTCTTCGCTGGGGCCGCCGCCGGCGACCCGCGCGCACGCCTCGCGCAAGGAGGGCGTGGCCTCGATGACGCCCGGCGCGCCCGCGGCGTTCCCCAACGAGGCGAACGCGGCGTTCGCGTACGGACACGACACGTCGCCGCCGTCGTTCACGCGCAGCAGCGCCACGGGACTCGGCAGGTCGTCGAAGAACCCTTGGAGCAGCTCGCCGCCGAGGAGGGCATCCCCGGACATCGAGACCGCTGGCGCTGGCGTCGTCGGATCGGTCGCGAACATGGCGACTCCCACGGTGGCAGTGCGAGACAGTGGAGGAAGATCGCCCCCTGGCGGACGCCGCGCAGCTCGGCGCGGCAGCTGGAATGTGGGTCGCCAATGCTCGCGGTCAATGGGTACGGCGCGCCGCAGCCGCCTCGCGCGCGACGAAGCGGATCTCGCCTACGATGGCGGACCCATGGCTCCCTCGAAGCACCTCGCGCTCGTCGCCGCGCTCGCAGCGGTCCCCTTTTTCGCGCCGTCGTCGGCCTCGGCGCAGACGATCGTGCTCGACGCGGTGATCCCCGCGGGCACGCCGCGCTACTTCGCCGTTCCTTTCACCGTGCCCGAGGGCATCCGCGAGATCGAGGTGCGCCACGACGACCGCTCCGACGCGAACATCCTCGACTGGGGCCTCGCCGATCCGTCGCGCTTTCGCGGATGGGGCGGCGGCAACACCGAGGCCGCCGTGGTGAACGCCGACGCCGCGTCGCGGAGCTATCTCCCGGGCGCCATCAACGCGGGGCAGTGGTCCGTGCTCGTGGGGCAGGCGAAGGTGGTCGATCAGCCCGCGCGCTACCACGTCGAGATCGACCTGCGCGCCACGCCGACGCTCGCCGCGCAGACCGCGCGACGTCCCTACGTCGACGCGCCCGCGCTGGCCACCGGGGGGCGCTGGTACTCCGGCGACTTTCACGTGCACTCGCGCGAGAGCGGCGACGCCTCGCCGACGCTCGACGACATCGCGACCTACGCGCAGAGCCGCGGCCTCGATTTCGTCGAGCTGTCCGACCACAACACGGTCTCGCAGCTCGATTGGGTCGGCGACGCGCAGGCCCGGCACCCGAACCTTCTCTTCGTTCCGGGCATCGAGGTGACGACGTATGCGGGGCACGCCAACGCCATCGGCGCCACGCGCTGGATCGACTTTCGCGTCGGCTCGGCGGACCCGTCTCCCACGCTCGACACCATCACCGCCGCGGCGATGGCGCAGGGCGCGGTGTTCTCCATCAACCACCCGATGCTGAACCTCGGCAACGTGTGCATCGGCTGCTCCTGGAGCCTCGGCGACGTGCCCGGCCGCACCGGCGCGGTGGAGATCCAGAACGGCCAGCACTCGGTCACCGGCACGCTGTTCTTCCACCCGTCGATGCGGTTCTGGGAGGCGTTCCTCGACCGCGGCGAGCACGTGGCGCCGCTCGGGGGCAGCGACGACCACAGCGCCGGCACGGACCACGGCTCGCTCTCGAGCCCCATCGGCGGACCGACCACCCTCGTGTGGGCGACGGAGCTGAGCGTGCCCGCCATCGTCGCCGCCGTGCGCGCGGGGCGCACCGTCGTGAAGCTCGAAGGTCCCGGCGACCCCATGGTCGACCTGCGCAGCACCGACGGCGCGATGCTCGGCGACACGATCTCCGCGCGCCACGCGACGCTGCGCGCCACCGTCACCCGCGGCATGGGCGCGGTGCTCACGCTCGTGCGCAACGGCGCGGCGATGGACCCCATCACCGTCGACGCCGACCCCTTCACCGCGACGCTCGCCGTCGACGCGCCGTCAGGAACGGCCAACGACCGCTGGCGCTGCGAGCTCACGGTGAACAACCAGCCGCGAGTCGTCACCGGCCACCTCTGGATCGCGGCCACCGGCGAGGCCGCGCCCGTGGACGCCGGCGTCGTGGCGACCGACGCCTCTTCGCGTGCCGACGCCGGGACGCTCGACGCGACGCGAGCTGGTGCCGCGGCGACGACGGCGGGAGGCTGCGGGTGTCGCACCGGTGCGGCGCCTCGCGGCGGCCTCGGCGGCATCGTGGCGATGGCGTGGCTTCTCCTTCGACGGCCACGCCGGCGCAGCAAGTGCGGTGCGCCGGGTCCGGTGTGGAGCGAGTGACATTCGCCCGAAGGCACGCCCGCGGCCTTGTCACGGTGGCGCCGGTCGGGTAGCCGTCGTGGGAGGCCGCCGCGGCGTGGCTACGGTCGCGGGGGCGTTCGTGGAGCCCGGAGGAGAGTCGATGAAGAAGACGTTCGCGCGGGTGGCGGCAGGGTTCACGCTCGTCGAGTTGATGATGGTCGTGGTCATCCTCGGCGTGCTGGCGGCGGTGGCGATCCCTTCGTTCTCCCGGTACGTGCGCCGGTCGAAGACGGCGGAGGCCACGGGCAACCTGTCGAAGATCTACATGGGCGAGGTCGCCTATTTCGTGCGCGCGGCCGAAGAGAGCAGCGCGAGCTTCGTCACCGCACCGTCGACGTTCCCGACGCTGACGCCGGCGACGCCCCCGTCGGGGTCGAAGTTCCCCGCGCAGCCCACGTCGTTCACGACGGACACCGCATGGAGCGCCATCGGCTTCGCCATCGACCTCCCCTGCTACTACACCTACGGCGCGTCGGGCTCGGCCACGGCGTACACCGTCATCTCCGTCGGCGACCTCGACGGCGACGGGGTGACCAGCCAGTTCCAGCGCCGCGCGGAGCTGAACGGCGGCGAGATCCAGGGCAGCCAGCTCATCATCACCAACGAGATCGAGTGAGCGCGGCGCCGTCGCGGGCGCAGCGCGGAGCAATACGCGCATATTGCTCCGCCGCTCGATCTCCCTGATTTTCAGTCACTTTCGGACGGGCAAAGGGCGCGTATTGCTCCTGCCCGGCGGTGCTCAGCGAGGGCGTCGAGGCGGTGCGGGCGCGCGCTCGAGGGCCTTCGCAACGTTCGAACGGGCCGCGAGCGGAAACTCCAGACGCACCAGCGCGCCCTTCGTCGCACCGCGCGCCACGAGCGTCGCCTTCGCATCGGGAACCCGTCGCAACGATGTCCTCAGCAACGCGAAGTCGACGCGCTCCTCGGGCGTGGTGGTCTTGCCTCCGCGGCGACGGGCACCCGCAGCCTGCGCGGCGTGACGCAGGTCCGCGGCCGCCCTCCACAGCGCCGCGGTGGGGGCGGTACGGACGTCGATCACCGCTCCTCCGGGGAGCTTCAGCGGAGCCGCGAGCACGTCCTCGACGGTGTCGTCTTCGGGGGTGGCGTCGATGATCGCGAGGGCAGCGCTGGCGCGCTCGACGCCGAGTCCGAGGGCAAGCTCGCGCCGGAGCCGCGTCGCGACGGCGATGAGCTTCTCGGCTCCGGCGACGGACATCTGCAGCGTCTTCGTGCAGAGCGCGTCCCACGAGTCGACGCCCATCGCCTCGAGCACGTCGGGGTCCTTCAACGTGTCGAGCGCGAGGCCGATGTCGACGAACGCCGCGTCGATGGTGCGGCGGCGCTCGCGCACGAGGGCGACGGCCGCGAAGCCGCGCTCCGCCAGCGACTGCTCCTTGGCGGCGTGGGCGGCGCGGTCCTTGGCAGCGAGCTTCTTGGGGAGGGCGCGGGCCGGCGGGGCCTTCGTCGCGCGCTTCGTCTGGGCGGGCTTGGGCATGTGCCGACGGTACAACGGGCGCGGGGTGCGCCGCGCGGCCGCGTCGGGCATCCTCGACGGCGCGAGGCATCGATGATCCAGAGCGTGCGCATCCAGAACTTCCGCGGTCACACCGACACCACGATCCCGTTGGAGCGGTTCACGCTGCTCGTCGGGGAGAACGGCGTCGGCAAGACCAGCGCGATGGAGGCGATGCATCTGCTGCCGCAGATGATCGGCACGAATCCGAGTGCGCTCTTCGTCTCGTCGCATGCCGTCGATCGTCTCGTTCGCTCCGGTTCCGTGGGCGGCCTGGCCGTCTTGTTCGATGGCGTCGACGATGGTCGGGAGTGGCAACTCGGTCTCGCGATGCGGGCGCACGAGAAGACCTCGTCCGTCATGGAGGCGTGCGTCGAGTGGCGGGTTGGCGAGAAGGTGGGCAAGGTCGCCGCGCCGGGTCCGAAGTTCGACGATCTCTTCGGCATCATTCGGGAGGTACCCCGCATCGTGATGCGGTCGCGGGAAGCGATGTTCCTCCGACTCGACGCGTCGGTGCTCGCGCGACCCGAGCGGACCGAAGAGGAGCGACCACGCCTCGACGAACGTGGCGGAGGCCTGGCGAACGTCATCGCGACGATGCTCCTCCAAGATCGACCTCGGTTCGAACGGCTGCTGGCGGCGGCGAGCGCGGTCATCCCGTCGCTTCGAGACATTCAGGTTCGACGCGTGCCCGTCGATCGTCGGATCGAGCGCCTGATGATCGTGGACGGTCAATCCGTGATCGTTCCCGAGCTCACGAAGGTCATCGCCGACCAGGTCGAGCTCCGCTTCGACGGTACCGAGTGGCTCCCTGCGGACGCCGCGAGCGAAGGAACGCTCCTGACGCTCGGACTGCTCACGGTGCTCCACCAGGAGCGTGTGCCGAAGGTGGTCTACATCGACGACATCGACCGCGGGCTGCACCCCTACGCGCAGGAGAAATTCATCGCGCAGCTGCGCGCGGTGCAGGCCGCCGTGGGCGACGTGCAGATCGTGGCGACGACGCACTCGCCGTACCTCGTCGACGCTTTCGAACCCGAAGAGGTCGTCGTGCTCGCGCGCGACAAGGACCGCGTCGTCCACGCGCGACGCCTGTCGGACCATCCCAACAAGAAGCCGCTCGAGGTGCTTCGCACCGGCGAGTTCTGGGGCGCTGAAGGCGAGGCCTGGGTCGTGCCGTGACGCTGACGGTCGTCGTCATCGCCGAGGACGCCATGGGCGCGGTCGCGGCGCGCGAGCTGCTGGATCGCGTCGTCGCCGAGAAAGCGGGGATCGCCAATCCGAGGCTATCGTCTTGGCGCGACGAGAGCCGACGAGGCGAGTGCAGGGTACTTCGAGGGCTCGACAACGCGAACACCACGGGCCCGCAGTTCTGGACCGAGTGGAAGGACCTCTCTTCACTCGCGAGGCAAAGGGTTCACGGGAAGCCGGGGAGTACTGACCCGCCCGAACTTAGGAAGGCCCTCGCTGCGATCGCTCGGCTCTCTGAACCACCGGACCTGATCCTCCTCGCGAAGGATTCGGACGGTGACGAGCAGCACCGAGCCGCGATGGTACGGGCGTGCGAGTCGTGTTCTTGGGCGGATCGCATCGTGCTCGCGGTGGCGCATCGCGAAGCGGAAGCCTGGATTGTGGCGGCATTCACGCCCGCGAATCGCGAGGAAAGACGCCGTCTCGAAGAGGCGAAGCAGGAACTCGGCTTCGATCCTGTCGAGCGGCCTCACATGCTGACCTCCGGTCGCAGGGGGGAAATGCGCGACGCGAAGAGGGTGTTGGCGTTGTTAGTCGAGGGCGACCGTCGAGCATCGGTGTCTGGACACCACGAACGCTGCGTCACTTGCCTCACCGAAGCCCCGCTCAAGGATCTGGAGCGCCGCGGCCGCGACACAGGCCTTCCCGAATTCATCGCCGACGTCGAGGCGCGCGTGATCCCGCTCCTCGAGACGCCGTAGCGCCGGCGCGTCGCTACTTCGCCGGCTCCACCGCGCTGGGCACGGGCAGCGGCGGAAGCAGCGTCTGACCCGCCTCCAGCTGCCGCAGCTTCGTCGCCGTCGCGCCCCGTCGGAACGTCATCGCACCCCGCGCGTCGGCGTCGACGCACTCCAGGAACTTGAACGCCGCCTGGCGGTCGAAGCTCGCGAGGAGCCGGCCTCCTCGCACCGACGCGTACACGCGTCCGTCGGGGTCGACCTGCACCGACGAGACGTCGAGCACCTCGGTGCTCCCATCGGAGAGCAGCGCGTCGACGCGCCCGGAAGGACCGTCCTCGAAGATCACCGAGCGCACCACCAGCGGGGTGTGGTCGACGGTGACGAAGCACCAGTCGAAGCGGTTGCGCATCACGTAGCGGCCCGCGTCGTCGACGTCGACCCACGTGAGCAGCGCGCGCTCGAGGCCCTCGTGCGTGACCCGGTCCCCCGCATGCCAGACGTGTCCGTCCCGGTCGATGCGGATCTTGCTCTCGCGGGTGAACAGGAACGGAGGGCGGACCTCGATCATGGGGCTGCTCCCTTGCACGATGCACACACCGCCGCGAGCCCGGCAACACCCGCGTCGAGCTCGTCGTCGAGGGTGTACGGAGCCGGTCCGAGGCGCACGAGATCGCCCCGCGCGTCGACGACGATGCCGCGCTCGCGCAGCGCGTCCACGGCCCGCGAGGCGTCGCGCACGCGCACGGCGACGAAGCCACCGCGACCCGCAGGATCCCGCGGCGTCACGGCGTCGAGGCCCGCCGCGTCGAGGGCCTCGAAGAGCCGCGCGGTCTGCCGCAGCGACGTGGCGCGCAACGCGTCGACGTCCATGCCCTGCGAAGCGAAGAAGTCGATGACCGACCGCGCGCGGTAGTGGCTCGTGGGGTCGTAGGTCGCCCCGGCGAAGCGCGCCGCGCCGCCGTCGCCGTACAGCACCGGCGCGTCGGTGCGCGACTCGGCGAGGTGCGCGAAGTCGGCGAACCATCCCGTGAGCACCGGACGCAGCGCGCAGCCCCGCGGCACCGCGAGGAAGCACACCCCTTCGCCCCACTGGGCGTACTTGTACCCGCCGCCGAGCACGAACGCCGCGTCGCCGAGGTCGTCGTCGAAGGGGACCACGCCGAACTGGTGGTACGCGTCGACGAGCAGCGCGACGTCCTTCGCCCGGCAGTGGGCGGCGAGGGCGTCGAGGTGCGGCACCCGCGACGAAGTCTCGAAGAGCACCGACGAGCACAGCACCGCGGCGGTGTGCGGGCCCACCTCGACGGCGAGGCGCTCGGCGAGCGTGGCGACGGGCTGCGGCGCGACGAAGGTCACGCGCACGCCCTCCTCGGCGAGCCGCCGAAGCTGGCGATGCAGCGTGTGGAACTCGCCCGCGGTGGTGACCAGGTGCCGCTTCGTGGCGAGCGGCAGAGCGCTCAGGAACCGCGTCGCGAGGGCATGCGTGTTGAGGTCCAGCGCTACGTCGCGGGCGTCGCGGTGCACCTGCATGGCGACGGCGGAGCGCACGGCGTCGGCGGCCTCGAAGGCGGCGCCCCACTTGTCGTCGGCGTGAAGCGCGGCGTCGTCGAAGGCGCGGAGCACGCCCTCGCGGGCGACGTCGGGCCAGGCCTGGTGCGAGTGCCCCGTCAGCAGCACCCGACCGCTCCCGAGGAAGCGGCCGTAGTGCGGACGTAGCGCGCGGGCATCGAGCATCGTCGGACGCTAGCAGACGTCCGGCGCGGGGCGGGAGGGGAAGGATCTCAGCGGCGCGCGGGCGCGGCCGGGGGCTGCGGCGCGGGGCCCTGTCCCGGCGGGGCGGGGTTCAGGTTCACGAAGCGACCGACCGGGGCGGCGGTGAGCGCAACATCCCAGGAGAGGTCGAAGGGCGGCTTCACGTCGGCGGGCAGGCCGTCCATCGCGGCGCCCATGTCGAGCACCTGCTCGAGGCGCGCGTCGTCGAAGCCCGGCTCGTGCAGGCAGATGACGTTCGGCGTGGTCACGACGGCGCTGACCTCGTCGCCGCGCAGGGGCTTGCCGCACGCGCCGTGCAGCGCGCTGATGAGGTGGTCGTTGATCACCACGCTCGCCACGAGCGGACCGAAGGCGAGCAGCGCGCGCTTCTGGTTCTTGTCCTCGTGCATCGAGACGTCGACGGCGAAGAGGTTGTTCGGGAGCTCCTCGGCGAGGCGGCGGTCGAAGTGCTCGGGCTTGAGACCCGCGCCCTCGAGCTCGTCCTGCGTCGGGATGCGCACGTGCCGGTCGTCGGAGATCACCGCGACGAGCAGCGCGTCGTTCCACTGCTCGATGATCTTCGGCGTCTTGCCCTGCGTCGCCTGCTTGAACTGCTCGACCACGCGCGCCGGGAAGATGCGCGCGGCCACCCACGCCTTCTCGCCGCACGGGCACCACCGCGTCGGGTCGAGGTGCTTCGGGAGCTCGTCGCACGCGAACTTCAGCTCGCGCTTGAAGTCCTTGCTCCCCGGCGGCATGCGGAACGGCATGTCCATGAGGTTCAGCGGGCGGCCCGTGGTGCCGTCGGTGCGCCGCGGGATCATCTGCGTGCCCTGGATCGCGAAGGTCGTCTCCGGGCGCTCTGCGCGCGCCGTGTCGACGAAGCGCTTCACCTCGGTGATGCGCGCCATGGACTCGCCGGCCGCGGCCGCCACGGTCTCGGCGAGGTACCACCCGAGGTGCGCCGCGCCGAGGGAGACGATGGGCACCTCCATGGGCCAGAGCAGCTCGCCGGCCGTCGCGAGGAGCACCGCGCCGTCGTTTTGCTCCTTCCATCCGAGGCCCGCGCGCTCGAGCTGACCCTGCAGCGCCTTGCGCGTCGCGGACTGGTCGAGCACGACGCCCGCGCGCAGCTCGCCCTTGGCGATGGCCTCGGCGTGCTCGAAGGCCCACTGCGGAAACGACGGACCCTGCGGCATCGGCGCGATCTGCGGCAGCATCGCGAGGGGGAAGCCGCCCTTCTGCTTGTCCTCGCCGACGAGGTCCTTCACGCGCTGCTCGAGGCCCGCGTCCTCCTTCGGACCGGCCCAGAGCCAGTAGCCGGGCTCGGCCTCGCGGAGCACCTCTTCGCCCTTGGCGGCCGCGTCGAGCACGTCCTTCCAGACCCGGGCGAGGGTGAGCGGACGGCCGAAGTTCTTCTCGATGGTCTCGTCGTCGAGCGTCGCGCCGACCTCGGTCTCGGCGCCGTCGAGCGGGGCGCGCAGCACGCGCGTCGTGATCACGACACCGTCGGTGTACGGCACGCCGCCGTCGCCGCCCGCGAGGGCCTCGACGAGCAGCTCCGCGCCCGATCCCGGCATCGCCTTCAAGAAGCGCACGCCGCACACGCGGCGGGGCGTCGCGCCGGGCGTCGCGACGAGCTCGCCGGTCTTCGGGTCGGGCTGCGGCGGAACGATCTTCGCGCCGCACGAACACAGACCCTTCCACGCGGGCGGCTGCTGCGGGCTCTTCGACGGCTCGGACGGGTCGTCGGGGTGCGGCAGCGGCGGCGGGTTGCGGAACAGCTCCTCGATGAAGCGCTGCAGCTCGCGGGCGATGCGGTACCGCGGCTGCCCCTGCGGTCCAGCGTACGGCGGGTCCGGGAACCCGAGGATCGTCGCGCCGAGGTGGCCGCAGTTCGGGCACGCGCCGACGACGTGCGCGGTGTCGATGGGCAGCGGCGCGCCGCGGGTGATCTGGGTGCGCTGTCCACGGCTCTGGTCGAGCGCCTTGCGAATCGCGCCGGCATCAACGGTCTCGGTCATCGGAGGATCTCCATCGCTATTGGGGGGCCAGAAATCAGGGCGCGGACCATATACGCAAAGATCCCGCATCGCCACGGTTCCGCGCCGTCCGAAAGGGCCGCGGCGGAAGGTGCGCGGTCACACCGGCGCAAGCGCTGCGCGGAGCACCGTCGCGAGGCCGTCGAGGTCCGCCGCCGGGCGCTGGCAGACCGTGCCGCGGCAGACGTATGCGACCGGTGCACCACCGGCCCCGCCGCTGCGTCCCTGCATCCACGACGGGTCCACCCCGAGCGCTGCGGCGTGTGCCTCGTCCGTCGCGCAGACCAGCGTTCGGTGCGGCAGCAGCCACGTTCGCGCGGAACGCAGCATCGCGCGCACGTCGTCCCGCGACGCGTCGCCGACGACCACCACGGTCATCGGTCCGCGGGCCGCGCGGTCCGCCGCGAGGAGCACCGAGCCCATGCCGAGGGGGTGGTCCTTCGCGGAGGTCACCGAGGCCGCGAGGCAACGCTCGGCCGCCGTGCGGTAGCGCGCCTCGCCGGTGAGGTCCGCGGCGCGCAGCAGCGCCATCGTCGCGAGTCCGACGCCGCCGGGGTACGCGTGGTCCGACGGGTCCATCGCGCGGTGGAGCACCACCTCGGCGTCGTCGGCGGCGAAGAAGAGCCCGCCCGACGCCGCGTCGACGAAGTGCGCGAGCACCTCGTCGAGGAGCGCCCGTGCGAAGCCCAGCGCGGCGCCGTCGAAGGTCGCCTCGAAGACGTCGAGCGCGGCCCCGGCGAGGCCGCCGAGGTCATCGAGAAACGCGCGTCCGTACGCCTCGCCATCCTTCACGGCGTGCGCGAGGCGCCCCGTCGCGAAGCCGACGTCGCGCCATCGAAGCAGCGCCCCGCGCGCCGACGCGACCGCTGCGTCGTCGCCCACCGTGGCAGCGAGGTCCGCGGCGGCGCCGAGGGCGAGGCCGTTCCATGCAGCGAGGCACTTCTCGTCGCGCATGGGGTGCGGACGCGACTCGCGGGCGGCGAGCATCTTGGGGCGGGCGCGCTCCACCGCGGCGGTCACGGCCTCGACGTCGAGACCGAGGGCCGCGGCGACGGTCTCGACGGACCGCGGCGTCCAGAGCACCGAGCGGCCGTGCTCGAAGTTTCCTTCGCGGCGCACGTCGAACATCGCGCACACGGCCTCGGCGTCGGCCCCGCCCGCGGCGGCGACGACCTGCTCCGGGGTCCACACGAAGAAGCGCCCCTCCTCGCCCTCGCTGTCGGCGTCCTGCGCGGAGTAGTAGAGGCCGTCGGCGTCGCGCATCTCGCGATCGAGGTACGCCGCGGTGTCCGCCGCCACTCCGAGCATCGCCGCCACGTCGGAGCCCGGTGCTCCGCGGTGCTGCAACAGCCTCGAAGCATGGAGCGCGAGCCGGAGAAGCTGCGCGTTGTCGTAGAGCATCTTCTCGAAGTGCGGGACCTTCCACTCCGCGTCGGTGGAGTAGCGCGCGAAGCCTCCGCCGAGGTGGTCCCAGATGCCCCCGGCGCGCATGCGTCGCAGCGTGAGCAGCACCGCGTCGCCCGCGTCCTTCGCCCGCGCGCCGCGCTCGACGACAGCGGCCACGAGCAGCAGGTCGTGCGTCATGGTGTTCGGGAACTTCGGCGCCGCGCCGAACCCTCCGTGCGCGCGGTCGATGCGCGGAAGCACCCGCGCCACCGCGGCCGCGAGCAGCTCCGTCGACGGCTCCCCCGGCGCGGGCACCCGCGTTGCGACGCGGGCCAGCGTTCCCGCGAGCTCGGCAGCCTGCGTGCGCACGTCTTCGCGCCGCTGCGTCCACGCCTCGACGATGGCCGCGAGGATCTCCCGGAACGACGGCATCCCGTGCCGCGGCGCCGGCGGAAAATACGTGCCTCCGTAAAACGGACGGCGGTCGGCGTCGAGGAACATCGACAGCGGCCACCCCCCGCCGCGCTGCGCGACGAGCTGGTGCGCGAGCTGGTACGCGTGGTCGACGTCGGGGCGCTCCTCGCGGTCGACCTTCACGCTGACGAAGTGCGCGTTCAGGTACGCCGCGGTGGCCTCGTCGTCGAAGCTCTCGCGCTCCATGACGTGGCACCAGTGGCACGCGCTGTAGCCCACTGACAGGAACACCGGCTTGTCCTCGCGGCGCGCGCGGTCGAAGGCGGCGTCACCCCAGGGCTCCCAGGCCACCGGGTTGCGGGCGTGCTGCAAGAGGTACGGGGAGCGCTCCCCGGCGAGGAGGTTCGGCGGGCGCTGGCGGTCCATCGCGCTCAGGCCGGGGACCAGTCGATCTCCTCGACGGTGAAGCCCGCGCGCTCGATGGTCGCGCGGAGCGTCGCCTCGGGAGCGAGCGCCTCGTCGGCGGTGAGCCGCGCCTCGCCGACGTCGACCTGCAGCGCCGTCACGCCGGGCAGCCGCTCGAGCACCCGCTTCACCGACATCACGCAGCCGCCGCAGGTCATTCCATCGATCGCCAGGGTCGCGTTCCGCATGCCCCGGGCGTACCCCGAAATGCGCTCGCCGGCCAGCGTCCGCCGCGCTACCACGGTGCCGTCATGGACGACGCCCGGCCGGTGCTGCTCTTCGACGGTCACTGCGGGCTCTGCAACGCCTCGGTGGACTTCGTGCTCCGCCACGAGGCCTCGCCGACGCTTCGCTTCGCGTCGCTGCAATCCGAGGCGGGGCGCGCGATGTTGGGCGGCCACGCCGTGCCCGCGGAGCTCGACTCGGTGGTGCTCGTCGAGGGCGGCGCGGTGCTAACCCGCTCCGACGCGGCGCTGCGCGTGGCCACGTACCTCCGTGCGCCATGGAGCGCGCTGGCGTGGCTTCGCGTGCTCCCGCGGTTCCTGCGCGACGCCGGGTACCGCTTCGTCGCGGCGCATCGGTATGGATGGTTCGGTCGCTCGGAGACGTGCCGCGTGCCCACCGCCGCCGAGCGCGCGCGGTTCCTGCCGTCAGGCTGAGAAGGCCTTCTGCTCCATCCAGTCGAGGAGCGCGGCGGTGACCTCGTCGCGGTTCGTCTCGTTGAGGAGCTCGTGCCGCGCGTCGCTCCAGATGCGCACCGTCACGTCGCGCAGCCCCGCGGCCTCGTACTGCTCCACGAGCTTGTGAAAGTCCTTGAGCCCGCGGTGCACCGGATCGCGCTCGCCGACGGTGAGGTACATCGGCAGCGACTTCGGAAGCCGCGCGAGGTGCTCCGCCGCCGCGAGGCCGGGGAGCGCGTCGAGCATGTCGATCCAGAGCTGCGTCGAGGCATCGAAGCCGCAGAGCGGGTCCTGCACGTAGGCGTCGACCTCGGCGGGGTCCCGCGAGAGCCAGTCGAACTTCGTGCGCGACGGCTCGAAGGGTCGGTTGAAGTCGCCGAAGCTCATCTTCGTGAGCAGCGCCGAGGGCTTGTGCGCGCCGAGGCGCCAGCGCTCGATGCGGGCGACCACGCGGCCCACCGGCGCGAGGGGGTTGCCGCTGCCGCTCGCGCAGCCCGAGAGGGCGATCCCCTTGAACTGCTCGCCGCGCTCGAAGGCCACCTGCTGACCGAGGAACGACCCCATGCTGTGCCCGAAGAACAGCTTCGGCACCCCGGGGTGCGCGCCGGTGACGTGGTCGCCGAGGCGCGCGAGGTCGTCGAGCACCGAGCGCCAGCCCTGAACCTCGGCGAAGAAGCCCTTCGTGCCGCCCGACGCGGTGCGGCCGTGGCCGCGGTGGTCGTCGGCGTAAACCGCGAAGCCGCGCTGCGTGGCTGCCTCGGCGAAGCGGCGGTAGCGCGCGCCGTGCTCGGCGAGGCCGTGGGCGATCTGAAGGCTCGCGCGAACCTCGCCGGCCGGAAGCCACGCGTGCACGAACACCTCCGTCCCGTCGCTGGCCCGCAGCGAGAAGCTCCGTTCTTCCATGGGCGCGAAGCTACACCACGTTGCGGGCCGCGCGAGGGGCCTCTATGAACGCGCGGTGAACGACCTCGACCGGCTGCTCTTCGCGGTGCTCCTCGGCGTCTCGGCCACGGCGGCGATGCTCGTTCCCGCCACGATGGCGCGGGGGGCGGCGGCGCGGGCGCTGACCTTTGCGGTGCTCGCGGCGTGGCTCGCCGCGGCGGTGCGCGTGCCCGCCGTCGTCGCGCTCGGGTGGAAGGGCGCGGTCATCGGCGCGGCCCTCGTCGTCGCGGCGACGGCGTTGCGCGGGTGGAGCGCGGCGTCGCTGCCGTGGCTCGCATCCTTCCAGGCCGTGCGCCTGGGCGGCCTCGCTCGACTCGTCGCCGTGCGCGGGGGGTGGCTCCCGGTGGCCTACGGCACCACCGCTGCGGCCGTCGACGCGACGCTCGCGGTGACGGGTCTCGCGCTGGGCGTGGCGTGGGCGCGAGGTGCCACCTGGGCGCGCGGTGCGACGGTGGCGTGGGCCGCGGGCGGCGTCGCGGCGACGGCGTGGGTGGGCCTCGAGCAGGTGCGCACGGTGCGGCCGACGCCTTCCTTCGAGCAGCTCGGGGCGGTGTTTCTCGGGCCGTTGCTGGCGGCGATGCTCGTCGCCGCGGCGGTCACGGCGCTGCGGGCGCGGCCGGCACCGGCGGCCTGAGCGTCTGCGCGCGGATCATCGCCTCGAGCGCCTCGTGGTGCCGCGCGAGGTCGTCGAACTCCTTGATCGGCAGGAACCGCGACGACGTCCCCTCGCGCGGGACGTGGACGTACTGCGTCGGGTGCCACCAGGTCAGCTCGCCGACGAGGCGCTCGAACTGCACGGCGGGGCGTCCGTCGACGGTCTTGCGCGCGACGCACCACGTCCACGGCATGGGGCCGTCGAGGGCGTCGAGGTCGATCCAGAGCGTGTTGGTGTTGAAGAGCGGAAACGCCCCGTCGGGAAAGCCCGCGGGGAGACGGAACGCCTCGGCCAGCACGAGCCGTCCATCGCGCAGCACCGGGAGCCCGCCGCGGTCGCCGGCCAGCTTCTCGACGAGCTCTACGGACACCGCCGCATGGCCGCGCCGATGCAGCGCGTAGAGCACCGGGTCGACGGTGGCCCCGAGGTTGTCGACGTTGGAGACGAGCACCGTGCGCACGCCCGCCGCGCGCCACGCCCCGAGCACGCCGGAGACGCGCAGCGCCTCGGGCAGGTCGCCGTGCCCCGTGGCATACGCCGAGAGCTCGCCGTCGGCGGTGCGGAACCACTCGCCCTCGGGCGTGAGCCGCAGCGAGACGAACTGCGGTGCGTAGGCCAGCGGCACCGGAGGATCGATGAGCGTGCCCTCGATGAGGTCGTGCGTCGCGAAGCTGGTCATCAGCGCCACGGGCACGCGGCCGTGCCACCGCGCGGCGTCGGCGAGCTTCACGTCGATGAAGCGCTCGCCTCCCGACGTGTGCAGCGGCGCCAGGGCCTTCACCACGGACCCGAAGCGCGTGGCCATGCCGCCGGCGAGGATCACCACCGCGAGCTCGCCGCGCAGCAGCGCCTCGGTTCCGGCAACGCGCAGGGCCGCTTCCTCGTCGCTGCCCGGCGACGGTCCACGGGTCTCGCAGCCGTCCGGCGGCGGCGCCAACGGACCTCGGATGCGGTGCAGCGACTCGGGGTCGTTGCCCGCCGCCCGGAGCCGCGCACGCAGGTCCGCCATCGGGATCCGATCGCTGTGGAACCGGGCGAGGACCCGCGCGAGTTCGTCGGGAATGGCGAGGTGCTGCATCCGTCACCGCGGCCTTCCACCGCGGACCGGGGCGGACTCTACCCCTGGTGGGGCCCTGCGCCGCAAGGTGATTTCCCGCGCAGACCGAGCGGGACTGCGGTACCGTGGCCGTTGGGCGCGCGAGGAGCGATGAAGATTTTTCCCATCGGGTTGGTGGTGCAGGGCCGGGACTGCTTCGTGGCCGGCGGCGGTCAGGACGCCGTGGAGCGCGTGCGTCGCCTCGAGGCGTCCGGCGGCCGGGTGACGGTGTTCGCGGAGGTGCTCGAGGCCCCGCTCGCGGCCATCGTGGCCGACCCGTTCCACGCCGTGCGCTGGGAGCGCCGCGAGATGCGCCCCGAGGACCTCGACGCCGGACCCTTCGTCGTCATCGACACGCGGCGCGACGACGCGCTGGCCGAGGCGCTGTACGAACGGGCCACGCAGGCGAGGGTGCTCCTCTGCGCCATCGACCTGCCGCGCTGGTGCATGTTCAGCAACCTCGCCATCGCCGACGTGGGCGAGCTCACCGTGGCGCTCGGCTCCGGGGGAAGCGCGCCGGGGCTGCTTCGTCGGCTGCGCGACGACCTCGTCGCCGGTCTCGGCGGATCGTTCCCGTCGTTCACCCGCTACGTCGCGGACGTGCGGGCGCTCGCCTCGCCGGAGACCCGCCGCGCGGCCGTGGCCGAGGCCATCGCGGGGCTGCGTCTCGAGATCGTCGTGCATTATCCGTCGCGCTGGCGCGAACGTTGGAAGGCCATGGCACCGGCCTCGTACGAGTCCGGCGTGCACGACCTTCCCATGGCTTCGGCCGACGCCCGCAGCAGTTGAGGCCTCGGCGCCGCGTTGCGACGCGGTAGGTCGGGTGGTACGAGCCGAGGATGCGGCCGCGCGAGATCCTGATCCCAATCTATCTTTGGATCAGCTTCTCCGTGCTCCTGCACATGCTGTTCGCCGGGGGCACGCGGGTCATCGCCGACCGCGCGGGCGTCGCGGCGCCGCGGGTCGTCGCGCAGGCCGGGGCGGGCGCGCCGAACGTCTCCGAGGTCGAGTTCGAGCTCCCGCCGGAGCCGCCCCCGGAGCCCGCGAACGCCATCACGCCGCCGCCCGAGGTGCGCCCGCAGACCGCGGCGAGGCAGCGTCCGCCGCGCGTTCCGCCGCCCCCGCAGCGAACGGCCCGGGTGGAGCCGCCGAGGCCGGTGCCGCCGCCGTTGCCCCTGCCGGTGCCCGCCGAGCCCGTGCCGACGGTGCCGCGGGCCGTGCGTCCGCCGCCGATGCGCCAGTTCGTCGACCAGAACGCGCCGCAGGAGAACAACGCGCCGCACGACCCGCACTTCCTCGCGCAGACGAACCACGACGTGACCGAGGAGACGCAGGCCGCGGTGCGCAACCTCGAGCGCGACCATCCCGATCCGCACGTCGGCGGCGCGCCCCGGTCGAACCGCGACCACACGCCGGGCAACAGCAGCGAGCAGGTCAGCGCCGACAACGAGAACCGCGAGGGCCGCAGCGACCGCATGCCCAACGAGGCTCCGCGCGAGGTGCGGCTGGCGTCGGCGTCGCAGCCTCCGCATCCCGCCACCGCCCCGGGGGATCGTGCGCCGGGCGCGGGCGGTGCGCCGAGCGTCGCCGGGACCGCGGGGCGCGAGGGGGCGACGGGCGATCCCGTGCCTGGGGGCGCGGGATCCATGGACGTCGCGAGCGGCGCGCAGGGGCAGAACGGCCAGAGCGGCACCGGCGCCACGCAGTCGCTGCCCGGGGGCCTCGCGGGGCTGCGGGGCATGGGCGCCGGCCGCGCGCTCCAGTCGATGCTCCCCTCGTGGACGAGCTACGCCGCGGTCATCGGTGACGCGCGCATGAACGCCGAGGCCGACGAGGCGCGGCGGCGTCGCTCGGCCGCCCGCGGGAGCTTCACCGAAGGGTGGGCGGACACCCGCGCGGCCATCGAGAACTTCGTTCCGCACGTGCGCGTGGGCAACCAGACGGCGCTGCGCACCGCGGCGTCGCCCTTCGCGGCGTACCTCACGTCGATGCATCGCCGCATCCATCGGCTCTACGCCGACGGGTTCCTGGCGGACCTCGCGGGGGCGCCGTCGTCGTCGCCGCTGCAGAACGAGTCGCTGGTGACGACCCTCGAGATCGTGCTCGAGCGCAGTGGCACGGTGCACTCGCTGGGCGTCGTGTCGTCGAGCGGGCTGCTCCCCTTCGACGTGGCGGCGCTCAACGCCGTGCGCCGCGCGGCCCCGTACGGCGACGCGCCGCCGGAGATCGTCTCCGCCGACGGGCGCGTGTACATGCGCTGGGGCTTTCACCGCGACCACCGGCAGTGCGGCACCTTCAACGCCGAGCCGTTCATCCTCCCGACGCCCGGGGGGTCTGGTCCAGCCGCGCCCGCGCCCTCGCACCCTACGCCGGACGAGGGCCTTCCGGCGCGCCTCGGGCTCGTTCCGCCCGCAGCAGGTCGAGGTTCTCGAGGTTGATCACGGCGTGCGCGGCGAGCGGCGCCGCGACCTCGCCGGTGAGTCGATAGAGCAGCGCGAAGAGCAGCCCCATGACCATCGCGCTGGCCGTCCATGGGCGCAGCGCCGGCGTCGAGGGGAGGTGCAGCAGGCCGAAGAGCACCGACGTCGCCAGGGCCGCGCCGCCGAACCCCAGCGGACCGGTCAGCGTCGGCAGCAGCGCCCCGCGGAACAAGAACTCCTCGCCCACGGCCGCCGCCAGCGCGAGCCCCGCGAGGCGCTCCGCGGGAACGCCGGCCAGGCCCTCGGCGAGGGCGTCGCGCATGGCCGCGCCCCACGCCGTGCGTCGCACGATCACCCGGCTCAGCGCCGTCACGGCCACGCCGCCCAGGGCCCCCACGGAGAGCGCCAACGGAAGTGCGATGGCGTGCGTTCCGCCGAGCGGGGCGCCGTCGTGGAGCGCGCTCGCGCCGAGGGCGTGGCGCCACCCGACGGCCAGCGCCGCGGAGCCGGCGTAGACGAAGCGCGCAGCGGTGACGCGGGGCGACGACATCGACGGGCGCGCTAACACCGGCCGTGGAGGTGCGCAACCATCACGATTGACGCGGCCGCGACGACGGCGCAGTGTCCGCCGCGATGGAGGACGCGTTCGTCGACGCGGCGCCGCGCGTGCTTGTGGTGGATGACGAGAA
>CAIMWA010000252.1 GCA_903845045.1 uncultured delta proteobacterium
GCGGGACGCGGTGGAGGGCGAGGGCCGAGCACGGCATCGGGGTCGATGCCGACGCTGCGCAGCAGGCGCTCTTCGCGGTCGCGGGGATCCGGCGGAGGGGGAGGCGATGGCGTGAGCAGCACCACCGCGGCCATCGCCAGCGGGTACTCGGAGACGCGCAGGAACACCCGCGGCGCGACGAGCGCGGTCAGCACACCGCCGACCACGCCGCCCCCCGCCACCGCGAGCTGGAACGCCGTGACCGGACCCGCGCTGGATCGCAGCCGAGAGATCTCGCCGTGGAGCATCCACGCGCTCGCAGCGAACACGGCGAGGTGCCCCACGACGAGCGGCGCCCGCGTCGGCACCTGCGGCGCGGTGAACAGGAACATCAGCACCAGCGATCCGAGGAACGGCGCCGTGAACCGTGGTCCCGGCGCCGTCGGCGTGCGCGCGAACACCGCCACGAAGCTCCCGAGGTAGAGCGCGAGGGGCACGATCCAGAGCAGCGGAAACGATCCGACGTCGGTGGCGAGGTGCGTCGTGACGCCCAGCATCATGCTCACGGGCACTGCGGCGAGCACCGCGACGCGCGCGAGCACGGCGTCGTTGCGCGGAACCGCGGCGGGCGCATCCGCGAGGGCGAGCGACGGTGCCGGGAGGCACGTGACGACGAGCACCGCGTAGAGGCCGAAGGCCACCGCGAACGCGCGGAGCTGCGTACCGAGGTCGAGCCACGGTTCGACGAGCAGGGGATACGCGAGGAGCGCTCCCAGGCTGCCCGCGTTGCTCGCCGCGAGGAGCGGTCCCGAGGTGCCTGCGCCGCGCGAGCGCTCATGCACGAGTTGAAGCAGCGGGGCGCCCGCCGCGAGCGCGAGGAACACGGGGCCCACGCGCCGCGCGAGGAACGCGAGCACCCACGCCGACGGGTCGCCGCCGGCGGAGGGCGCGCCGTGCAGCGCGAGCGGGAGCGTGCACGCGGCGGCAACGACGAAGGCCGCGTGCAGGGCCGTGCACGGCCACGGGGGGAGGCGCGTTCCCGATGCGTGCGCGTAGCCGTAGCCGCCCAGGAGAGCGACCTGGAAGAACACCATGCAGGTGTTCCAGAGCGACGGCACGCCGCCCGTGGCCGGCAGCAGCAGCCGCGCCACCATGGGCTGCACGACGAACAGCAGGAACGACCCCGCGAAGGTCGCGAACACCATCCGTCGGGGCATCGCAGCCGGTGTCCCGCATCGCGCCGCGCACTGCAACTGAAGGGTGGCGTGGCGTCAGCGTTTGCCGCGAGAATGGCGCGATGCCCGGTCCGACGCTGCGCCTCGTCTGCGTGAACGACGTCTACGCGCTCGACAACCTGCCGCGCCTCGCGACGCTGGTGCGCGAGGCGGCGACCGTCGACGCTGCGGACGCCTTCGCCGTGACGCTCGCGGGGGACTTTCTGGGCCCGAGCCTCCTCGCGAGCCTCGATGGCGGTGCGGCGATGGTGGCCTGCATGAACGCCATCGGCTTCACGCACGTCTGCTTCGGCAACCACGAGGCCGACGTGCCCGCCGCGGCGCTGGCGCAGCGCATCCGCGAGTTCGGTGGGACGTGGCTCAACTCGAACCTCGCGGGCTTTGCGGTGCCGTTGCCGGAGGACGCGGTCATCGACGTCGCCGCACCGGGCGGCCGCACGGTTCGCGTGGGCCTCGTCGGCGTCCTCGCGCACGATCCATCGCTCTACCGTCCCGGCGTCTTCGGCGGTGCGACGATCCTTCCCGCGAACGACGCGGTCTTCGCGGTCGGTCGCGCGTTGGTGCGCGATCGAGGGTGCACGTCCGTCATCGCCCTCACGCACCAGTCCATCGACGAGGACCGCCTGTTGGCCGGCGCTCAGGGTGACCCTCCGATCCCCGTGGTCGTCGGCGGTCACGAGCACGAGCCGTACGTGGAGCGCTTCGGCGGCGCATGGATCGTGAAGGCCGGCACCGAGGCCTCGCACGCGGCCATCATCGATCTCGCGTGGCCCGAGCGCGCGCCCGCCGAAGGTCCCGACGTGCCCTCGGTCACGGTGCGGCTGGAGCCCGTCGCCGGCCACGCCGAGGACGCGGCGTTGCGCGCGTTGGTCGATCAGCGCTCGGAGCCCGTGCGCGCGCTCGCCGAGGCGGCTTTGTTCCATCTGCCTGCGGGCGTCGAGCTCTCGTCGGTGGGCGCGCGGGTGCATCAGACCTCCGTCGGGACGTTCGTCGCGTCGAAGGTGCGCGACGCCCTCGGCGCCGACGCGTGCGTGCTCAACGGCGGCGGCATCCGGGGCGGTCGCACGTACCGCGGGGCGTTCTCCTACGGCGATCTCGAAGGGGAGCTCCCGTTCGCCAACGAGGTCGTGACGGTGCCGCTGCCGGGGCGCGTCCTGCGCAATGCCATCAACGTCTCGCGCTCGCACGCCCCGGAGGCGTCGCCCGGCTTTCTACAGGTCGACGACGGAGTGGCGGTGGATCCCGACGGTCGCGTCCTCACCGTTGCCGGCGCGCCCCTCGACGACGCGCGGGTCTATCGCGTCGCGACGGTGCGCATCCTCTTCGAGGGGCTCGACCACGTCGGGCCGCTCATCGACTTCGCGCGCTCCACGCCGTCGGCGATCCCGCCGCCGGACAGCGGACGGGAGCTCAAGATGATCGTCGTCGAGGCGTGCTCGCTCGCGCTGTGGAGCACCCTCGGCGCCTTCGACGCCCTCGACGCGAACGGCGACGCGCAGGTGTCGCGGGACGAGCTGCGCGCAGCCCTCGAGCGTCACGACCCGACGGAGGCCTCGACGATCCTCGTGGACGGCATCGTGACGGCGCTCGATCGCGACCACGACGGGCGCATCTCCCGGGACGAGGCCGCGCCGAAGCCGTCCGTGGCCTAGCGCTCGCCGTAGCTAGACCTCGGCGCGCGAGGCGTGCTAGCTCCGCGGCCCTTCCGGTGACCGACCCCATGGACCGCTCCGCGCTCTTCGCCAGGGCCCGCACCATCGTCGTGAAGATCGGCAGCGGGGTGCTGACCGACGCCCGCGGCGCCATCGACCGCACCGTGCTCGACGGCCTCGCGAGCCAGCTCGTGGAGCTGTGCGAAGCGCCGGGACGCCGCGTGGTGCTCGTCTCCTCGGGGGCCATTGCGCTCGGCGTCGAGGCGCTGCGCTTCACCGCGCGGCCGCGCCGGATGGATCAGCTCCAGGCGTGCGCGGCGGCGGGCCAGGGCATGCTGATCCGGCTGTGGTCCGAGGCCTTCGCGCAGCGCGGAAGGGTGGCTGCGCAGGTGCTGCTCACGCACTCAGACTTCGCGGACCGGAAGCGCTACCTCAACGCCCGCGGGGCGCTCGATGCGCTTCTCGCGCGCGGGGCCATTCCCGTCATCAACGAGAACGACACCGTCAGCGTCGAAGAGATCGCCTTCGGCGACAACGACTCGCTGTCAGCGCAGGTCGCGAACCTCGTCGGGGCCGAGCTCCTCGTCATGCTCTCCGTCGCACCGGGGCTCCTCGATGGCGAGCGACGCGTCTCCGTAGTGCCCGCGGGCGATCGCTCCATCGACCGCTTCGTGCGCAAGGACACGTCGACGTCGGGCAAGGGCGGCATGGTCACGAAGCTCCGTGCCGCGCGGGCGGCCACGAGCGCCGGGGCCACCGCGGTGATCGCGCCGGGTCGGGTGCCGGGCGTGCTCCGCGCGCTGCTCGCGGGCGACGACGTGGGCACGGTGTTCCTCCGCAGCGACGAGCGGGTGTCGGCGCGGGCGCACTGGATCGCACACACGCTTCGTCCGCGCGGCGTGCTCGTGGTCGACGACGGGGCCTGCCGCGCCGTGCGCGAGGCGGGCCGATCGCTGCTCCCATCGGGCGTCGTCGAGGTGCGCGGGACCTTTCGACGCGGTGACCCGGTGGACCTCGCGGCCGCCGACGGCGCGCCCTTCGCGCGCGGGCTCACCGCCTTCTCGAGCGCCGAGCTCCACGCCATCCGCGGCCGCAATTCGAAGGACGCGGCGGAGATCCTCGGGTCGCCGCACGGCGAGGAGGCCGTGCACCGCGACGACCTCGTGGTGCTCTAGGCGCTTCGCCGGGGGCCCCGAGCGATGGCCTCGCGGGCAGCGGTGGCCATGGCGTCGACGCGCTCGTTCATCGGGTGGCCGTCGTGGGCCTTCACCCAGCGCCACGTCATGCGATGGCGCTTCGCGGTGGCGTCGAGGCGCTGCCAGAGGTCCTGGTTCTTGACCGCGCCGCCGGAGGCCGTCTTCCAGCCCTTGCGCACCCAGTTCGCGATCCACTCGGTGATGCCGGTGCGCAGGTACTGGCTGTCCGTATAGAGCGTGACCACCGAAGGGTTCTTCAGCGTCTCCAGCGCCATGATGGCCGCCATGAGCTCCATGCGGTTGTTCGTCGTCGAGGGCTCGCCGCCGGAGATCGCTCGCTCGTGCGGACCCGAGAGCAGCACCGCGGCCCAACCGCCGGGCCCGTCGGGGTTCGGCTTGGCCCCTCCGTCGGTGTAGATCGTGACGTGGGGCATCGGCTCCGTCGGCGTGTCGCTCACGGCGGCTCCTATCGTGCGCCGGGGTGCGGGCGGTCAAGTCCGTGCGCTCGGACATTCCCGCGGGACCCGCCGTCGAGGTACGCTGCGCGCCATGATTTCCCGATCGAATCGTTGGATGGGCGCTTCGGCGTGGCTCCTCGCGGCGTGCGCTCCGGGCGACCCGGTGCAGGTGAACGGCAACGGCGACATCGACGCTGGTACGGGCGTCACGCCCGGCCGCGACGCCGGCTCCACCGGACGCGACACCGGCGCGCGCGACACCGGTCCGGGATCGCTTCGCACCGACGGCGGCGGCGTGCAGGTCTCCGCCGGCAACGCCTCGGCGTGCGCGCGGCACCCGGACGGAACGGTGTTCTGCTGGGGCAACGACCGCAGCGGCATCCTCGGCGACGGACGCACCGCGACGTCGGCGACGCCGGTGGCGGTGGCGGGCATCAGCGACGCCGTGCAGGTCTCCATAGGCAGCTATCACGCGTGCGCCGTGCGGGCGAACGGACACGTCAGCTGCTGGGGCGCGAACCGCAACGGGCAGCTCGGGGATGGCACGCAGCTCGATCGGCTGCAGCCCGTCGAGGTCGTGCAGATCACCGACGCGGCGCAGGTCGCCGTCGGCGAGACGCACACGTGCGTGCTGCGCCAGAGCGGCCAGGTCGAGTGCTTCGGACAGAACACCGCGGGCCAGGTCGGTGACTCGACGATGTCCGATCGCACGCGGCCCACGATGGTCAGCGGCGCCGACGACATCACCGCCATCGCGTCGGGGCGACAGCACACGTGCGCCGTGCGGGCGGCCGGCGGCGTGCTCTGTTGGGGCCTCAACGATCACGGCCAGCTCGGCAACGGCACGACGACGAACAGCTCGACGCCCGTCGTGGTCTCGGGCCTCGTCGATGCGGCCGGCGTCGGCGCGGCGGTGTTCCACAGCTGTGCGGTGCGCGCCGGCGGCGGTGTCGTGTGCTGGGGCGGCGGTGCCAACGGTCAGCTCGGCAACGGCGCCACCGCGGACTCCCCGGCGCCCGTCGCGGTCACCGGTGTGACCGACGCGGTCTCCGTCGCGACCGGCGGGCGCTCGTCGTGCGCGCAGCGTCGCGGCGGCGGTGTGCAGTGCTGGGGGCAGAACAACGCCGGTCAGCTCGGCGACGGCACCATGGCGGACCACCCCGCGCCGGTCGCCGTGGGCAACCTCCCAAACGCTTTTCAGGTCAGCGTCGGCGCCGACTTCGCGTGCGCGGTGCGCGGCACCGGCGAGGTCGTTTGCTGGGGCGGCAACACCAACGGCGAGCTCGGACGGGGGAGCGTCGCCACCAACGCCGCGGCGCAGCCCATCGATCGGGTCGTCGGCTTCGATCCGATCCCCGGCGGTCCGACGACGACGGACGGCGGCACCAGCGACGTGCCGGTGTCCGGCGGCATGGTTCGCGGAACGTGGGCGAGCGTGCACACCGGGAGCACCGAGACCTTCACGGGGCTCTGGGGCAACGGCACCAACGACGTCGGCGCCGTGGCCGCGCGCACCTTCGCGCGCTGGAACGGCAGCGCGTGGAGCGTGGCGCCGTACACGCTGATCCTCCGCGGTCTCACCGCGGCGGGCGGCACCTACTACGTCTCCGGTCTCACGATCCCGACGAACGGCTCGGCGAAGCGCGGCATGGGCGTGTTCCTTCAGGGCAACGGCGCGATGCTCGCGCAGACCATGCCGCTGCCGTCGCTCGAGCTCGTGGCGATGTGGGCGGCGGACACGTCGAACGTCTTCGCCGTCGGCGTCGGCGTCGCGGCGCGCTTCGACGGTTCGCGCTGGTCCAACATCTCGACCGGGATCCCCGCGGGCCAGGAGCTTTACGCGGTGTGGGGTACGTCGGCGAACGACGTGCGCGCCGTGGGCGCCGGCGTCTACCACTGGAACGGCACGACGTGGTCCGCGGACACTGCCGCCGGAACGTCCGCGTACTTCGGCATCTGGGGCTCCGGCGCCAACGACATCTGGCTCGTCGGCCGCAGCGCAGCGCGGCATTGGGACGGTCGTGGGTGGAGCAACGTGCTCACCGGCACGCTCAACACCTTGTATGGCGTCTGGGGCTTCGCGCCGAACGACGTCTGGGCCGTGGGCGATGCCGGCACCATCCTCCACTGGAATGGCGGCGCGTGGACGGCGGTCTCGTCGGGCACCACGGCGACGCTGCGCTGCGTGTGGGGCGCCGCGCCGAACGACGTGTGGGCCGTCGGCGACTCGGGCACCGCCGTCCACTACACCTACTGACCGCCTCGCGCGGGCCCGGAAGACCGTCTGGCGCGCCCGCGCGTCGAAGCAGGGCATGAAGGCCCTGCTCCTCACCGCATCGCTGTCCCTGGTCGTCTCCTCCGCTCTCGGACAGGCGCGATCGCAGTCGTCTCCGGCGGCGGCGCCTGCGTTCGTCGTCGTGCGAGAGCACGGAAGCACCGTCACGCGCTGGGTTCAGCCCGAAGTCATCGCCGGCACTCGCAGCCGCCCGTACCCTTTCGCGGTCCAAGGACGCGCGCCGCTCGGGTGGCGGGCCCCGACGCCGCAGCGAGCGCTCGCGCCGTCGGTGCTGCGCGAGCTTCGCCGGGCTCCGTTCTGAACGGTCAGGTCGTCGGCTTCTTCGCGGGCGTCGCGCGGGGCTTCTTGGCCGCGGGCGCAGCGCTCTTTCGCGCCGTCGCAGGAGCCTTCGAGGGGGTCTTGGCAGCGGTCTTCGCCGCGGATTTCCCGGTGGCCTTCGTCGAGGGCTCCGTCGTGCGCTTGCGCAGCGCGCGGGGCGGGAGCAGCTCCTCGTCGCTGTTGACACGCTTCGACATGAACACCGCGGCGTCGAGCTTCTGGAAGTGCCGCGCGCGGTAGAAGCGCAGGGCGTTCTTGTTGTTCTCGGCGACCTCGAGGACGAGGTGCGTGCAGCCTCGAACACGGGCGAGGTGTTCGAGCTGCTCCAGGGCGAAGCTGCCCACGCCCTGTCCCTGGTAGCCCGGGTGCACCGCGAGCTCTTCCACGAAGAGCGGGCGCATGTCCCGCCGCGTGAAGAAGCTCTCGTTCATCCAGTTGTCCGAGCCGAGGATCTCGAAGGCGCACTCGGCGTACGCGACGACCTCGGTCTCGCCGTGCTTCACGGCCTCGAAGAGGAGCCGCTCCACGCCCTCCTCCTCGTAGACCTCCAGGAAGCGCTTCTTCGAGCGCGGCCGCTGGTACTCGATGGTCTCGCGGTTCACCTCGCGAAAGCAGAGCTTGAGGAACTCCCACGCCTTGTTGAGGTCGCGCCGGTGGATGCGGCGCACCTGGATCGAGGGTTCCGTTGTCGGCGTCGTGCCCGTCTGCGGTTCGGTCATCGGCGGCGATGGTAGCGCACGAGGCGGCCGTCGTTGGTGGTAGCGTCGCGCGCCCATGGGATCCCTCGACGGCATGCTTCTCGATGCCCGCGCTGCCCAACGCGCGCTGGCCCGCACGGAGCCCGGGCGCCGCACCCGAGCCATCGCGTCGATGGCCGCGCACCTCGATGCAGCGCGCTCCGACGTGCTCGCCGCCAACGCCCTCGACCTCGCCGCAGCGACGGACCTGTCGACGGCGCTTCGCGACCGGCTGACGCTGACCCCGGCTCGCTTCGACGGGCTCGTCGCGGCGGTGCGCGAGGTCGCGGCGATGCCCGACCCGCTCGGCGAGGAGCGCCCCCTCGGCGTGCGTCCGAACGGCCTCGTGGTGTCGCGCCGGCGCATCCCCCTCGGCGTCGTCGCGGTGGTCTTCGAAGCCCGTCCCAACGTCGGCGCCGAGAGCGCCGCCATCGCGGTGCGCTCGGGCAACGCCGTGGTGCTCCGCGGGGGCTCCGAGGCTCGAAGGAGCAACGCGGCGGTGGTCGGTGCGCTGCGCGCGGGTCTGTCGGCTGCGGGCGAGGATCCGAACGCGGTGGTCCTCGTCGATGATCCGGATCGGGCGAGGGTGGCGGAGCTCCTCCAGGCCGTCGGCCGGGTCGACCTCGCGATCCCGCGCGGCGGACCTTCGCTCATGGCCTTCGTCGACGCGCACGCGCGGGTGCCGGTGATCCGCCACGGCGCCGGCATCTGCCACGTCTACGTCGACGCCGCGGCGGACGTGACGATGGCGTCGGACATCGCCTTCAACGCCAAGGTGCAGCGCCCCGGCGTGTGCAACGCCATGGAGACGCTGCTGGTACATCGCGCCGTGGCCGCGAGCCTGCTGCCGGCGCTGGGTCGGCGCCTCGAGGCCGCCGGCGTCGAGCTTCGCGCCGATGCGGCGGCCGCGGGGATCCTCGACGGCGTCGCGCACCGGGCCGCGGAGCCTGCGGACTGGTCCACGGAATTCCTCGGGCTGGTGCTCGCGGTGCGGGTGGTCGACTCCCTCGACCAGGCCCTCGCGCACATCGCGCGGTACGGAACGGAGCACTCGGCGGCCATCGTGACCGGAGACGTGAGCGCGGCCGATCGTTTCGTGCGCGAGGTCGACGCGTCGTGCGTGCTCGTGAACGCGTCGACGCGCTTCAACGACGGCGGCGAGCTCGGGCTGGGCGCCGAGATCGGCATCTCGACGAGCCGCATGCACGCCTTCGGTCCGATGTCGGCGCGGGAGCTCACGGCGGAGAAATTCGTCGTGCGCGGCACCGGCCAGGTGCGCGGGTCGGCGTGAGCGCTGAGCAGTGCCCGTGACGTTCACCCTCGCGACCTTCAACTGCAGGGACTTCTTCGACGACGCGGTGCCGCACGTCATCGGCCAGCTCGATCGCGAGGGCTTCGGCATCTGGGCCCAGCGCCGCGCGCGGTCGCTGTTTCACCGCAAGCTCGACGCCATGGCGACGATGGTCGCGCGGACCGGCGCCGACGTGATCGCGTTCCAGGAGGTCGAGGGCGCGCACGTGCTCGACGCCGTCGCCGCTGCGATCCCCGGGAGCGGATACCTCCCCGCGGTGGCGGGCTTCGCCGATGGCCGCGGCATCGCGTGCGGGGTGCTGTCGCGCTTTCCCATCGCTTCGGTGGAGACCCACGGCGCCGGCGAGCTGGCGTTTCCGGCCTTCGCCGAGGGTGATGCGCGGCCCTTCGGGGCACGGCTCACCGCCCGGCGCGGAGTGCTCGAGGTCACCGTGACGCTGCCCGACGCGACGCCGCTCACGCTCCTCGTGGTGCACCTGAAGTCCGCGCGCCCGGTGCCCCGCCTCGACGGGTCCGGCGAGGCTGCGCCGGAGAGCGGGCACTACGCGGCCGCCGAAGGTGCGGCGCGGGCCATGGTGCTGCGCATGGCCGAGGCGCTCCATCTTCGCTCGCGCGTCGACGCACGGCTGGCACGCGATCCCGCGACGCAGCTCGCCGTGCTCGGCGACTTCAACGACGCGGCGGATTCGGCCGTGCTTCGCGCCGTCGCCGGAGAGCTCGCCGAGATGCCGCGCGGCCGGCACGCGGACCTCGAGCTCGCGGGCGCCCTCGAGCGCGGCGTGCTGCACCATTGCGCTCGCGCGGTTCCGCCGACGATGCGCCACACGATCCTCCACCGCGGCGGAGCTCAGCAGGTCGACCACATCCTCGCGAGCCGCGCGCTCTGGCGTCGCTTCGCCGGCGCGCGCGTGCTCAACGAGGGCTTGCGGGAGTTCGTGGGCGACGGCCGCGAGGAGGTGGAGTCGGACCACGCGCCGGTGGTGGCGCAGTTCCGCTGAGTCAGTAGCCGTAGGCGTCCATCGCCGACGATCGGTTCTGCAACGAAGCTCCCCGCACAGCGGCGGGCGAGGGCGCGCTGACGGCCCGTCGGGTGGCGGCACGACCCTCGGCGACACCCTGCGCCTGGCGCTGCACCTCGCCCTGGAGCCGGGCGTCGTGCATCGGTGCGGCGGCCGCTGCGCGAAGGCGCTCCTCGGCGCCGCGAAGCTCGGTGTCGGCCCGGGCGTAGTCGCCTCGATCGATGAGCCGCGAGGCGCGCATCTGCGCCTGTGCAGCCTCGTAGCGGGTGACCATCACGCGCACGTGCTCGTCGCCGTCGGCGGCGTTCGTGGGAGCACGGACCCGATCCACGGCGATGGGGAGCTCCCGCGTTGCGACGGAGCGTCCGGGCTGGCCCGGCGCCTCGAACACCAGCCGGGCGCGACCGATCGACCGCGGACCGAGGGCCCCGCTGGAAAGGTGCGTGCGGAGCAGGATTTCGCGACGCTGCGAGCCGTAGAGGCTCCCGAGCGGGATGCGCACGCGGCCCGGCGCGCGGTCGACGCGGAGCTCTTCCGTGGGCTCGATGCCCACGCCGGGCGCGGGCTCGAATTCTAGCACGGCGTTGGTGGCCACGGTGCGCGCCATGAGGTCGAGCTCGCCCTGGAGGATCGACGCCATCTGCTCGGGCTGCTCGAGGTGGTAGAGGCGCCCGGCGCTGTGCACGGCGAGGGCTCCGAGGGTGTTCTCGTCGTAGTCGAGGCCGACGCCGATGGCGGTGATCTGCGCACCGTCCTCGGTGGTGTTCGCCGCGAGCGTGCCGAACTCGGCGGCGCTCGCGGGGCCGACGTTGGCGCGGCCGTCGGAGATCAGCACGATGCGACGCACCGGGTGCGTGGGTGGAGCGGACGCGACGGCGCGCCGCGCCAGCGTGAGACCGTCCCAGAGGTTCGTGCCGCCGTTGGCGTAGAGGCCGCGCACGCGCTCGAGGAGCACCGCCCGAGAGCGGTCGTCGACGACCGTCGGAGCGTTGAGCTCCCGCGCGCGGTCGCTGAACGCATAGAGCGACACGATGTCGCCCTGCGAGAGGGCGTCGATGAAGCTCGCCGCCGCCATGCGCGCCGACTCGATCTTCGCGCCGCCCATGGAGCCCGAGGTGTCGACGACGAGCGCCACGTCGAGCGGCGGCCGGACGGTGCGCACCGCGGGGGGCGGCGCGTCGATCCAGAAGCCGACGTACGTCGAAGCGTCGTCGGCGCCGACGTGCGGGGTCTGCGGTGCGGCGTGGAGCCAGTCCGTCACCGGCACGAACTCCGTGGGCGTCTCTCGGCTCTGCGCGGGGACCACGGCGGCGTAGGCGACGGTCGCCGCGACGGCGAAGAACGGGACGATGCGATTCATGGGCGCCTCCAGGGCCGCGGGGGTGCGGCCGAGGCGGGAGACGCGCGGCGACGCCATCGGGTCTACGACGGCCTGCGATCAGCTCCGGCGGGGCCCACGTACCAGGGTCCAGTGCCGGTCGCTGGTCATCGCCACGCGCGCGTCGACGAGACCCGCGGCATCGGCCAGCGCACGGATCTCGTCGACGGTGAACGCCGCACGCAGCGAGGCGTGGAACAGCGCCCGCGCGTCGTCCGGGGCGCCGGCGGCGTAGCGGTCCACCAGGGCGTCGACGTCGGCAGCGGTGCGCGGTCGCGCGAGGTCGCGCAAGAAGATCCCGGCGTCGCCCGCGACCCGCGCGATCGCGGCGAACCCCACGGAGGCGTCGGGAAGATGGTGCACGAGGCTGTTGGAGACGACGGCGTCGAAGTCGCCCGGGGCGAACGGGAGCTCCGTGGCGCTCGCGATCACGAGCGCGATGCGGTCGACGAAGCCCGCGCGCTGCACGTTCCGCGCGCCCAGCCGGAGCATCGCCGGCGCGAGATCCGTCGCCGTGATGACCGCGTGGGGGCTGCGCGCGGCGAGGACGATGGGGATGAGCGCGGTGCCGGCGCCGAGGTCGAGCACGCGGCGCGGCGTCCCGAGGGCGGCGCGCATGTCGTCGACGAAGGCGCGGTTCACCGCGGCATGGTCCATGGAGTCGTAGGCGGCGGCCTCGGCGTCGCCGTCCATGGCCTCGGGCTCGGGCGTTCGGGAGAGGTGCACGGCCCCAGCATCGCAGACGTCAGCGCGCGAGCGCACGCACGACGAGGAGCAATCCCAGAAGCGTCACCGCAACTGCAGAAACGACCGGCGCGGCACGGACCACGCCGACCGGCACCCGCGTCGCGGCCCGGCTGCGCCCCGCGAGCGCGACGCCCACGCCGAGGGCCGTGAGCACCGACGCGAGGCCCAGCGAGAACGCGCCGAGGAGCGCGATGCCGAAGGCGAGCCGATGCACCGCGATGGCCGTGAGCAGCACCACCAGCGCGCCGGGGCACGGGACCACGCCGCCGCTGAAGCCCAGCGCGATCATCGAGCGGGTCGGCGGCACCGCCTGCGGAGAGTCCGTCGGCTCCGCGGGGAGCGTCGGGCTGCGCCAGCGCCGCCAGCGTTCAGGGAGCTGCGACACGGCGACGGCCATGACGAGGGCGCCGGAGCCGAGCTCGATGGCGCGCAGCACCTTGTCGCTTCCGAGCCGCTCCTCGATGGGCAACAGGAGCAAGGCCAGAGCGAACACCGAGAGCGTGTGCGCGAAGGCCAGCGACACCCCGAGGACCACGGCGTCCCGGGGGCGCGCGCGGCTCCCGACGATCCATGCGGCGACGAGGGACTTTCCATGCCCTGGCGAGAGCGCGTGACCCGCGCCCAGACCGAACGCGAGCCCGAGGGCGAAGAGCACGAAATGCCACGATCGATCGACGGCGCGCAGCACCGCCGCGAGCCTCCGGCCGCTCGCATCGCCGATGGGCGAGCGCGGTGTGCCCGTCGGCGCCACGCGCGTCGACGGTCGGGCACCCGGCGCGAAGGCGAAGGTCGCGTCGTCCTGGCGCAAGAGGGGAGCGGTGCCCTCGGCGCCGGCCGGGTACGCGAGCGTCGCACCGGCGCGCGGTCCGTCGGGGCCCACCGACGCGGTGCGCACCGTGAAGTCTTCGGAGCTCGTCGCCCCGAGCTCGCGCCATCCGGGGCGGTCCGCGAAGAGGGCGTCGTGGATCGAGACGATGCGCACGCGGTCGTCGGCAGGCTCGAGGACCGCACGGAATTCCACGGCGATGCGCAGCGTGCTCATGCCGTTCTGCCCCGGCGGCGCCTCGAGGGACGCGGGGAGGGCGCGCAGCGAGACGCGCACGCCGTCCACACGAACGTCGAGCGACGCGCGCACCCGCTCGACCAGCGGGGCGAGGTACGCGGCCTGCTCGTCGGGGGTGACGCGGTCGTCGTGGTTCGCGTCGAGGAGCTCGATCTCCCGCCACGCCGGCAGCTCCGCGAAATCGACGAGGTAGTCGCACTCGACGGCGTTCGCATGAAGCTCGACGCCGACGTAGCGGCTCACCGACGACATGCCCATGGGGTGCGCGCCCGCCGTCGTCGGGACCGCAACGGTGGCGGTCCACACTGCCGAGGCGCACATCGCCGTGCGGAGCGATCGCCGGCTTCGCGCGGGAGAAGAGGCGTTGAACACTTGCCGGATCCTCGGGGGAGCGCGGATGATACCGGCACGCCCGGAGATCGAAGCATGACGCACGACGATGGTTTCCATGGCGACACCCCGGAGGTCGCGTTGCGCGCGCGGATGTCGCGTCCGCTCCTCGCCGCCGCCCACGGCGCCGCCGATCGTCTCGCCGCCGAGGCCCGCGCGATGGAGCAGGGCGGGCGCGCCGACGCCATGCGCGACGCGGTGCATGCGCTGCGGACGGCGTTGTTTCACCTCCAGGCGCTCTTCGGCGAGGGCGAGGCGGCGCCGCCGACCTCCTCGGCCACCATCGACGTCGTACAGACGCTGTGGGGCCTCGCCGAGGAGTACGGCGACCGCGCCATTCGGGTGCGCATCGACACCAAGGCGGCGTCGGCCCGGGTGGTCGTCGACACGGCCCGGCTGCGGCGCGTGCTCGAATTCGCCCTCGGGCGCGGCGCGGCGCTGTCCGTCGACGACGACGTCACGGTGCGCGTGCGCATCGAGGCCGAGCGCGTGGGCCTGGTCTTTCCGTGGCAGGAGGACGTGTCGAGCGCGGCGGTGCAGCAGGAGGAGCTGCGCTGGCTCGCGAACGAGGTGGCGAGCCTCGGCGGCGTGCACGCCTTCGGCATCGACGGCATGACCGTGTGGCTCCCGCGCGAGGGTGCGGTGCCGAAATCCGAGTCGCCGGAGATGCTCGCCCGCGAGGTGCTCGATCTCCGGCGTGAGCGCGACACCATCATCCAGGACGCGGAGCGCGCGACGGGCGAGCTCGTGGCGATCCGCGGCGAGACCGACGACCTGCGGCGCCGGATCTCGGCCATGGAGCGCAGCACCGCCGGAGCGGTGAACGAGTTCCGCAGGGTCTTTGACGCCATCGTGGCCCTCGCGTCGCTCGTGCGCGAGGACCCGCAGCTCGGCGCGGCGCTGCGCAACGCGGCGTTCGACGGCGCCGGGCGCGTCGACGCGTTCATGGAGGAGATCGAGGAGGTCACCTCCATCGGCGCTCCGTCGCTCGTGCGCGACGGCACCGAAGACCCGAGCGGCGCCTATGAGCAGGGCACGCTGTCGGCCCCGCGCGTGGCCGTGTTCGAGGACGAGACGACGGTGCCGCACTCGGCCAACTCCCGCCTTCGGTGAGCGCAGACTTGCCGTCCGAACGCGTGCGCGCGAAGGCGACGGCGCTCGGGTTCCAGCGCGTCGGCGTTGCTCGCGCGGAGCCCCTCGACGACGATCACGCCCGGTACGTCGCGTTCCTCGACGCGGGCATGCACGGGGGCATGGCGTGGCTCGCGGAGAACGTCGCGGTGCGTCGCGACGTGGCGACGCCGGACATCCTCGAGGGCGCCCGATCGGTGATCGTCTGCGCGCTCTCGTACCATCGCGGCGACGTCGCGCAGCCCATGCCGGGGGCCGCCGTCGCCCGCTACGCTCACGGCGCCGACTACCACAACTTCCTGCGCCGCCGAGTGCGCCAGCTCGCGGCGTGGCTGCGCAGCGAATTCGGCGCCCGGGCGCGACCGATGGTGGACACGGCGCCGGTGCTCGAGCGCGCGTGGGCGCGGCGCGCAGGGGTCGGCTTCGTAGGACGCAACGGTCTCGTCATCGCCCCGGGGCTCGGCAGCTACCTCCTGCTCGGAGAGGTCGTCACGGACCTCGAGCTCGCGCCCGACGCGCCGGCCGAGGAGCGCTGCGGAAGCTGCACCCGCTGCCTCGACGCCTGCCCGACGCAAGCCTTTCCGGCGCCGTACGTTCTCGATGCACGGCGCTGCGTCAGCTACCTGACCATCGAGCACGATGGACCCACGGACCCCACGCTGCGCGCCTCCATCGGCGACCGCATCTTCGGCTGCGACGAATGCCAGGAGGTGTGCCCCTTCAACCGCACCGCCGCCCTGGATCCGTCGCTGACGCGGCGCTTCGAAGGCCGAGCTCGATGGGCCGGGGTCACGCCGGAGGGGCTGCTCCGCATGACCCCGGAAGCCTGGAACGAGGCCGCGCGAGGCTCGCCGCTGGCGCGTGCGGGTTGGCGGCGCATGGCCCGCAACGCTGCGACGGTGCTTGGAAACGGGGGGGATCGCAGGCACCTTCCGGTGCTCCGCGAGACGATGACATCGACGTCGCCGGAGGTGGCCGAGGCCGCGCGGTGGGCCGTCGAGGCGCTCACCGCGGAAGAGCGCTGAGCCCGCCGCTCAGGCCTTCTTGCCGGCCTCCTTGCCGCGACCGCCGTGCGACGCGAGACCGCCCTTGCGCCCGGCCTCCCGCGCGCTCGAGGCGGTCCACTCGTGCCCGGTGCCGTGCGCGTGCGACGCCTTGCCGCCCTTGCTCGCGATCTCGCGCTGCTTCGCCGGATCCATGGCCGCGAAGCCGCGGCGCTGCTTCTTGCGGGGGGCCGCCGCGGCCCCGTTCGTCTGCGTCGCGCTCGCGTCCACCGCGTGCGCCTCGGACCTCTCCACCTTCATCATCGGTTCCTGTACCTCCAAGCCGTCGTTACGCGCGCGAACCCTCGTGGCCGTGCCGGCAACCATCGCCGTCCACGGAGCCGACGACCCGCGCACGCGCACCGATCGGTGCCGCGCCGCGAGCGCCCGCAGGGATGTTCAACCTTTGTATAGGTGTGCAAGGCGCTGCACGCAAATCCTCTTCGCGAGTGCCTGGGTGATCGAACCTTGCACACCCCGCGAACGCCTCCCGGGCCGCGGCTTGCGGGAGTGCGCGGCCCGGTGCTAAGGCGCGGCGGCGCATCGGTTCGACCCGCTACGGGCGGGCTGCGACGGCGGGCGCACGACGGAGGTACGAACGTGATTCGAAGGGCGCGTGGCGCAGGAGCTTGGGCGATCGCTGCGGTGATCGCCGCAGGGGCAGGGGCGGCGGCGCAGGAGCTTCCGGTGCCTCTTCGGGTGGAGCGGCTCGACAACGGCCTGCGCGTCGTCATGAGCCCGGACCACACGTCGCCGACGGTGGCCGTCGCCGTCTACTACGACGTCGGCGCCCGGGTGGAGGAGCAGGGGCGTTCGGGATTTGCACACCTCTTCGAGCACATGATGTTCCAGGGGAGCGCCAACGTGGCCAAGGGCGAGCACTTCCGGCTCGTCAGCACGCAGGGCGGCTCGCTCAACGGCACCACCTCCGAAGACCGCACGAACTACTTCGAGACGCTGCCGTCGAACGCCCTCGAGGTCGGCATCTTTCTCGAGGCCGACCGCATGCGCTCCCTCGCGATCACCGAGGAGCACTTCGAGAACCAGCGCCAGACGGTGATGGAGGAGCGTCGCCAGACCTACGAGAACCGCCCGTACGTGCTCTCGTACCTCCAGCGCGACGCGCTGTCGTACCAGGGCTACTGGCCCTACGAGCACAGCGTCATCGGCGACATGTCCGACCTTCGCCGCGCCTCGCTCGAGGACGTGCGCAGCTTCCACGACCGCTACTACGCGCCGGACAACGCGGTGATCTCCCTCGCCGGCGACTTCGAGCCCGACGCGGCGCTGGCCTTCGTGCGCCAGCACTTCGGCGCGATCCCGGCCCGCCACGCGCCGCCCTGGGCGGATCCGGGCTTCACCGCGCAGACCGCCGAGCGCATGGGCTCCATCGACGACCGGCTGGCCCCGCTGCCGGCGTTTCATCTCGCGTACCACATCCCCCCGCGTCGCACGCCCGACCACTACGCGCTCGAGATCCTCTCGACGGTGCTCGCCAACGGCGAGAGCTCCCGGCTGTACCAGGAGCTCGTGAAGCAGCGCGAGATCGCCAGCTCCATCGAGGTCGGCACCGAGGACCGCCGCGGCCCCGACGTCTTCACCGTGTTCTGCGTGCTCGCGAGCGGCCACCAGCCTGCCGAGGCGCGCGAGGTGATCTACCGTCAGCTCGACGCGGTGGCGCACCAGGGCGTGACGACGCAGGAGCTCGACAAGGCGCGCACGCAGTTCCGAACGGCGTTCGTCTTCGGTCTTCAGAGCAACCTCGGCCGCGCCCGGCGCCTCGCCGAGTACGAGCTCTACGACGGCAACGCGGCGCTCCTCCGCTCGGAGCTCGATCGTTACCTCGCGGTGACCCCGGCCGACGTCCAGCGCGTGGCCGCCACATACTTCGCCGCGACGAACCGCACCGTGCTCGACGTCGTTCCGCGCCACGAGGCGCCTGCTCCCGCCGCCGCCGCGGCGCCCGCTGCTCCCACGCCCGCCGCCGCCGCTGCCACCGCCGCGCCGGTCCGGCACTGACCCCGCACCGCAGGAACCGCCATGCGCCGAACGACCCTCGTCCCCGCCTTCGCCCTGATCCTCGCTGCCTGCAGCGGTCACCGTGGTGCGCCGCCGGCCGCCGCC
>CAIMWA010000253.1 GCA_903845045.1 uncultured delta proteobacterium
CGCCAACTCCGCCACCGACCAAGCCCCCCAATCCGGCGCCGACCCCGATCCGCCGAGCGGCGCTCGCACTCGCGTTCGCGAGCTGCGTCCGAAGCCACGCCGCATCCCGAACGGCCGACGCACCCCACGCTCCGAAGCTGGCGCCCGCCGCCGCTGCCGCAGTCGCGCCGCCCACGATCAGCGCGGCCAACAACACGGCGGTTCGAAGACACCTCGACAACTCGGGATTGCCGACCGGCCCCCCCGGTCCATCACCAGTCTTGTCCAACGATGTACAGAAGAATCGCTCCGCCGAGCGCATTCCATCGAGAGCCTGGACGAATGTGCTGAAATACTGTCCCCACACATCGCCGAGCATCGCGTCAGAGGCCTGTTCGAGCGCCCACTGGCACGAGGCTGCACCGGGAGGACGGCCGTTACACTCGGTCAACGCAACGAATAGGTCGCCACACGGGCCCACACACGGCCCGTACGCAGCGCGAATGACGCCACAAGGGTCTCCCGGATCGCAGTGCCGATAACCGTTCAGAAGATTTCCGAGGCCTGGGAAGATATCGATGACACCGCCGAGAAGATCTCCAAATGCGTCGGTCACCGCCGACGCGAGTGCGCAAGACTCGCTTGGAGGAGAGCCTCCGCCGGTCCCGCTGTCAAGTTGACGCGCAGCGGCCCCGGTCGGAAGCAGCGGTCGAATGCCCGCGCCAGCAACCAAGTCGTTCACTCGACGCGAAATGAGCGCAACCGACCCATGCACCGACGCCGATTGGGCACCAGCCAACTCGACAGCCAGCGCGCTGACCGCCCGGGGTGTGGGAATCCAGCCCTCCCAGGAAGTGTCGAATTCCCCACTTTGCACGGACAACTGCCAGTTTGGTACGAACAGAGGGCTCCTGGCGGATGAGCCGACCTTTCTTCGAAGGAGGGGGTCGCCTGCACTGCCGGAACATCCGCAGCCGCAACCACGTACCTTCCGGCTCGTTGCGCAACCACCCGGCATCCCCGAGCCCCGCATCGCCAGGCCCGGCGCTGGCATGATCTCGTGGGCCTTCGGTGCACGGCCAAGCCAAGCAGTCCCCGGGTCGAGAAGCCCGCCGACCGACCCCGACTTGGCATTTTTTTGGAATCCGGGTGGCAGGATCTCGAAGGATTTCACCGTTCGCCTCCTTACCGGAAACGCCGCTACCCGTTGCTCCGACCACAAGCGATCACCCGAACCGTGGCACCCGGCTGATCGGACGAGACCGACACCCGCCCATTGGAGCCGATCTTGTCCGTCGGAACCTGGATGAACACGACCTTGGGTTGGTCTGCGGTCGTCGCCGCGAAGGCAGCACCGGAGACGCCCGGCCCCTGCCAGGTGTTCTCCTCCGTCGCGTTCGTCGTCTGCCACTCGACGGTCACCGTCGTCGCAGCGACCTCCGTGGCCTCAAGAATGACTTAGAGGATGATCGTGTCGGCGCTGCCAAGGAGTGCATAGAACTGCTCCCCGGACGTGTACCGCGCGTACGGCGGGCTGCCACCGCCGTTGATGGTCTTGCTGAATACCTCGACGTTGAACAGTCTTGCCATGGCTCGCTCCCTCGCGCCCGCATCCACTCCGGCCCTCGGCGGCGACGCCCCGTTGCGCTCCCACCGACACCGCGACTGTCGTCGTCGATACTCTCTCTCTCTCTGGCATTTTCAAGCCCCTCCCCCTTCGATTTCCTCCGGGGCACTCGCGGTCCAGCGTGGCGGGCGGCCGATGCCAGGCACGCGTTCGAGAACCGGGCGGGGACGGTGGTCAACAGCTGCACAGCGCACGAATTCGCCATAATTCGAGCCGTTTGTGAGCGGGATTTACCTTTTTGCCATCGTCCCCGTCGGCTCCGGCGCGGGCGCCGTCAGCGCCGCCGCCCCTTGCCCTTCGCCGCCGCGGCGCTTCGCGTCAGGGGTCGCGGGACTCGCCGAACCAGCCGAGGTTGCCGTCGTCGTCGACGAGCTCCGGGTCGGCGCCCTTCGCCCGCAGCGCCCGCGCGATCTCGCGGTGCTGCGCGGCACACGCATGGTGCAACGGCGTGCGGCTCTTGGCGTCGCGCGCATCGGGGTTCGCGCCGGCCGCGAGAAGCATCTCCACGAGGTCCAAGCGCTCGTCGACGACGGCTTGTGCATAAGGAGTCCAATGCGTCAATGGAAATCGAGAGTTTACCGAAAATCCTGTTCCACGCAGCTCCCGGCCCCCCTGACGCCCGTCATTCCCCCCGGAAGCCCTCGAGAGGCGCCACGCTGGCTTCGCGCGGTGCTCGAGAGGGTGCACGCCCGCGTGCTGGCGAGCCTCGAGGCGCGCCGCGTCGGCGAACGTTCGGACGCGACCGACGACACGATGGAGGCGCTGCGGCGCACCGCCACGGGCGCGGGGACCTTCGGACGCGTTCGCGACGACGGCCACCTGGACGACGCCGACGCCGACGACGCGGGTTCGGAGTAACCGCCCCGATCTCCCTGTCCCGAAGTCCCCCGCCGCCCTCGGACGCCCAGCCCGCCGCAGGGTAGCGTCGAGCCCGAGCGGGCGAGGTGTGCACGACGTGGGGACCGCCGCCGGCACCGGAAGTCCCCGGCC
>CAIMWA010000254.1 GCA_903845045.1 uncultured delta proteobacterium
CTGCTGGAATCCACCGAACCTTCATCAAACTCCCCGATCCCGCGACACCAATGTCGAGTGGATACCGGTGGATGTGCTCGTCGCCTGCTTGACGGACCTCACCGCAGCTTTCTCCTTCCGCGCCTGAGATCCACCTGTCGGTTGAGCAACCAGCATACCGAGGTTCCCCGGGGGCCGCGTCGAACCTTCGACAATTCTGCGTCGGGCATGCTCCCCCACATTCTCGGACTATTACATCAAACGTTCGTAATCAAACATCTTTTTCATCTCGCACGACCTTCCATCGATCTCTTCGCAAGGGGCCCAGGGACCCTGGTTCATTCGTCATTTGTTCGTTTTTTGGCGGATCTCTTGGATCACATCCGTCGAAACGTCGATCGGCCATTGTAGAACGGCTCGCTTCTGCGGACTTTCTTGCAGACCTACGCAACGGTTGCGGACCCGATCCCCCAGCCGGCGCGAGCGAACGGGCTGCGGGCCCGCGGGCCTGGCGGGGATCCCGGGGACGGGGCTTCGGTGAGGCGAATTGGCGGGGGTGGAACGGGAGTTGGTACGGTCCCCGGTCGGTGCGCGCATGACGGACACGTCCCGAGGGACCCAGACGCTCTCCGACCTGCAGGCCGAGCGGGCGGTGCTGGCCGCGGCGCTGCTCGACGGCGAGGGACTCGAGCGGGTGATCTCGCGGGTGTCGACCATCGTGCGGGCGGCGGACTTCTACGATCCGCGGCACGCGCTGCTCTGGGACGTGGTGGTGGCGCTGCACGGGCGCGGCGAGCCGGTGGACGTGCTGACCGTCGTGGCCGAGCTTCGGGCCCGGGACCGGCTGAACACCGTGGGCGGGGCGCAGTTCGTGGGCGAGCTCACGGACGAGATCCCGACGCTGTCGCACTGCGAGTCGCACGCGCGCATCGTGTCGGACCTGGCCGAGCGGCGCCGGGCCCTCGACGCCCTGCAGGCGGGCACGCAGCGCCTGCTGAGCGGCGAGCCCCTGGCGGCGGTGCGGGGTTCGCTGGACAAGTCCCTGGGTGCGGCGCAGGAGCCGCTGACGGCGACGCGGGTGGGCGAGGACCTCGACGCGCTCTTCGAGACCATGTGGGCGCGGCGCAACGGCGAGGAGACCGCGCTGCGCACCCCCTGGGCGCCGGTGGACGCGCTGCTCGGCGGCGGGCTCTGGCCCGGGATGTACACCCTCGTCGGGGGCACGGGGTCGGGCAAGACGCAGTGGGCCGTGCAGGTCTCCGTCGAGGCCGCGAAGCGCGGAAAGTCCGTGCTCTACCTGGCCCTCGAGCTGTCCCGCGAAGACCTCGCGGCCCGCGTGCTCGGGGCCGTGTCGGGGGTGGCGTGGAGCCGGATCCTCCGGGGGACCCTCGAGGACGCGGAGGTGGCGGTGGTCACCGAGGCGGCGCGGGGGGTGGCGGGGCTGCCGTTCCACACGGAGTGCGGTCCGCCCTTCGGGTACAGCGTGGAGACGCTGGCGGCGCGGGCCTGGGCGCTGCGTCCGGCGGTGATCGTCATCGACTACCTGCAGCTCTGCGCGGGTCGCAACGGCGAGGAGCCCCGCACGGTGGTGGGGCGCGTCTCGTACTGGGCGCGGCTGCTGGCGCGGGACCTGGGCGCCTCGGTGATCGTGCTGTCGAGCACGGCCCGGGCGAACTACGGCGACCTGGTGAACGACCCCTCGCGCGACGCCGGCGACCTCGTCGGCCTGGGCAAGGAGTCCGGGGAGATCGAGTACGCGGCGGACGCGGTGATGGTGCTCGCCCGCAACGCCGACCGCCCCCGGAGCCGGGTGCTGGTGCTGTCGAAGAACCGCCATGGTCCCGTGGGCCGGGCCGAGCTCGACTGGAACGGGCACTGCTTCACGGCGCCGGGTTCGGCGGAGGAGATCGAGCTGTGATCGCGTCGGAGGTGTTCCTGAGCCGGCTGCAGCGCATCGTGGCGCGGGCCCTGGCGTCGGAGGACGCGAAGGTGCGTGCCTGGGCCGCGGCGGCGGCGAAGGACAACCGCACCGAGGAGGCCTCGAGCCTGGCCGTGGCGGCGCTCTCGGAGCAGGTCGAGCGCTTCGCCCTGGAGCGGCGCATGCGGGCGGCGGTGCTCGAGCGCGCGGCGGAGCGCTGGCTCTTCCGGCTGCTCTGGCAGGGCGACGCGGCGGGGTGGCGCGGGCTACCGGGCCCGGAGGTTCCGCTGGCGCTCGCGGCGCAGCACGACGACGTGGTGTGGAGCTGGCCGGTGAACCTGGCGCTCCGCGACGTGGCGAACGTGCTCGACCAGACCAAGGACCCGCACGCGAAGCTGGTGGCCCGGGCGTTCCTCGACGGGACGCTGGTGGCGCTGCAGCGGGCGGAGTCGGACCCGGCGCAGGCGCTGCTCGACCGCGGGGTGATCCAGGCCGACGACGAGCTGCGGTCGGCCCTCGCCCGTTGGGACGCCCACGCGTGCGTGCTGCTGGCCAGCGCCGAGCTGGAGGTGCGCGAGGCCCAGCGCCGGCAGATGATCGCCCTCGACGCGGGCCAGGTGCACCACGAGCTGCTCACGGGCATGCGGAACCTCCCGAAGGACCGCCAGCTCCGGAAGCAGAAGGTGCAGGACGGCTGGGCGGAGATCCTGTACCCGGGCAAGCAGCTCGGGCTGCGGCTGAGCGTGAACGAGCTCCCCGAGCGCATCGTGCACGCGGTGCGGGAGTGGAAGCACTGGCAGGGCCTGCGGCACTGGGCGGCGCTGCAGCTGCTCTTCACCGACGCGGGCCGCACGGGCCGGGTGCGCTGGCGCCTCGAGGACCACCTCGCCGCGCTGGGCTACGCCGACCGCTCGCGCCGGGACCCGAAGGTGCGGGCCACGGTGGCGGCCGAGGTGGAGGCCCTCACGCGCATGGAGCTGGCCGTCTACCACCCCGACGGGACGGTGCGTCTGCGCGGTCCGGTGCTCGCGCTCACGCAGCGCGGCGAGAAGATGCAGGGCAGCGAGTGGACCCTCGAGGGCATGGAGCTGGTGATCCACCCGGTGCTCTACGAGGGGGTCCGCCGGGCGAGCGGCGAGGTCGGGCGGCTCTGGGCGCCGGCGCCGATGGAGCTGGCCCGCATCGACCACATCCGGCAGCCGCACGCGCTGGCGCTGGGGCTGATCCTGCCGATCCGGTGGCGCTGGGCAGCCACGGACGAGGTGGGCCACGTGGTGCTCACCGGGGCCAAGCTCCTCGAGGCCGCGGGCATCGAGGACCGCAAGGACCGCCCGGGGCGCCGCTGGGCCACGCTCAAGCAGTCCCTCGAGACCCTCGTGGGCATGGGCGGCCTGGACCGCTTCGAGTGGCAGGAGGGCGACGAGCCCTGGTCCCTCACCGGGCGCTGCCTGCTCTACCAGCCGCAGTGGGCCCGGGAGCGCATGGTGCACGGTCTGCTGCCGCCGGAGACCGCCCCGCCCCCGTCGATCCTGACCGGCGGCGAGTTCGCGGCGTGGCGGCGCTCGAAGAACTGGACCCAGGAGCAGGCCGCCGAGATGCTGGGCGTCTCCCGGGCGACCATCATCCGCACCGAGGCCTCGCCGGACGGCAAGCTCAAGAAGAGCCTGGACGAGGCGCTGCACAAACTCCGCTGAAATCTCCGCTGGATCGACGGTGATCCAGTGATGTTGCAAATTCCGGCAGACCCCGACGGAAACGCTTGCGTACCTGCATGGAGCGCCTCGGAATGTTGCAAATTCCGGCAGACCCCAACGGAACAGGCGGCGACAGGAATGTTGCAAATTCCGGCAGACCCCGACGTTCCTTGCGGGGTGCCACAATGTTGCAGATTCCGGCAGACCATGACGGGAAATGTTGCAGATTCCGGCAGACACCCCACACAAATGTTGCAAATTCCGGCAGACCCTGGTTGGCACGGTTTTGCAACCACATGGAATCGTTGAACAATTCGTCGCCGAAAGGTCTCTTATAAGGTTCCTTATAAGGAACCTTATTCCGGAGGCATCGGACGAGTCTTGCGACTCGCCCTCCTGCCTCCTCGAGGGGGAGGCAGGGAGGCCGGATGGAACCCATCGGCAGAGCCTCCCGGGGATGTTGCAGTCCGTCGTCGGGAGGGGTGTGCGGGCGAGGTCCCGGGATGTTGCAATCGGTGCCCGGTGCGACGTCGCGGGGCGCCTCCCCGGAATGTTGCAACGCGGGGCGCGGGCTCGCTAGCGCACGCCCTTGCGGTCGAGCAGTGCGCCCAGGGCCTCGGCGAGCACGACGCTGTAGTCCTGGTCCTTCTCGGCGGCGTAGATCCGGAGGCGGCGCGAGAGGTCCTCGGGGAGGTAGATGGTCATGCGCCGGCGCAGGTCGTCGGTGCGCTTGCGGTACACCATCGCCTTCGACGCCATCACCGGGGCCTTGGCGTTCGGGCGCTTCGCCGCGCGGGGGTCGGCGTGCGCGGGTGCGTCGGCGACGGGACGCGCGACCGCCTCGGGGGCGGCCTCGACCCCGCTCACGAAGCGTTCGGCCTGCTTCGGATCAACGGCGTCGGCCGGCCTTCGCAGCCGGAGCGGGGGCTTCTTGCGCGGCATGTCTCTTCTCCCAGAGCAGCAGTTCGGCGACCAGGGCGCGGATCTCGTCGGCCGCGGCGTCGCGGGGGGCGTAGGTGCCGACGCCCTCGCCCGCGCCGAGCGCCTCGGCGAAGGCCACGCGGTAGCCCACCTCGGTGCGCATCACCTCGACGCCGCTCTTCATGAGCTCGTCGCGCGCGGTGCGGCCGAGGGCGGTGTGACCCTGCTTGCGCGTGATGACGATGCGCGCGTCGAGGTCGCTGCGCAGCGTGCGGGCCTCGGTGACGAGGTCGATGCTCGCGCCGAGGGCCCACGCGTCGGCCGCCGACGGACCGCACGGGAGCAGCGCGAGGTCGGACACCATGAGCGCCGAGCGCTGCACGTCGCCGTGCCGCGGCGGGCAGTCGATGATCACGTGGTCGTAGCTCGCGGCCACCGCGGGGAGCTGGTCGGCGCGGTGCATCGTCGCGCCCATCGCCACGAGCGTCGGGAGCGCGCGTCCGTTCTCCGCGCCCACCTCGCCCCAGGTGCGCACCGTGCCCTGCGGATCGGCGTCGACGAGCAGCACCCGGTGCTTGCGCGCGAGCAGCTCCGCCGCGATGCAGATCGCCAGCGTGCTCTTTCCGACTCCACCCTTCTGCCCGGTCAGCGCGACGATCACCCCCGACGTCTAAACCGCTAGACGCCTGGTCGTCCAGACGTAAAGACGTTCGAGCGTCCGTACGTCCTGACGTTCTGACGTCTGAACGTCCAGACGTCCAGACGTCGGTGCAAGCGGTCGAAAACACGGCGATTCGCCGGGGGGCGGAGCGCGCACTATGATGGGGGGGTGGAGCCCGATCGGCAGTTCGAGATCCAGCTCGGACACATGTGCAACAACCGCTGCGTGTTCTGCGTGAGCGGGCAGCGCACGGCCATGCGCGAGGCGTTCCCGCTGGAGGCCGCGCCGGTGCTCGAGAAGCTCCGCGAGGGGCGCGCGCAGGGGCTCCGCAAGGTGACGCTGCTCGGCGGCGAGCCGACGATCCAGCCGGGGTTCCTCGAGGTGCTGCGCGGCGCCGTGGCGATGGGCTTCGAGGAGATCGTGATCTTCACCAACGGCGTGAAGACCTCGCGCGCGTCGTACGTCGACGAGGTGCTCGAGACCGGCGGGCGCTTCGTGTGGCGGCTGTCGTTCCAGGGCGCGACGGCCCTCGCCCACGAGCGCACGACGAAGAAGCTCGGGTCGTTCATGCGGCTGCGCGAGACGCTCGGGAACCTGCGCGCGCGGGGGCAGCGCATCACCGTGAACATGTGCGTGGTGCGCTCGAACTACGCGTCGGTGGCGGAGTTCCCGGCGCTGCTGCTGCCGCACGGGGTGGAGCAGCTGCACCTCGACATGGTGCGCCCCCTCGACGCCGGCGTGCGCAGCGAGGACGAGATGCGCGACATGCTCCCGCGCTACGCCGACATGGTCGGTCCGCTCGAGGAGATGGTCGCGCGCTTCGAGCGCGAGCGCCCGGGCTTCGACGTGAACATCGGCAACCTGCCGTACTGCGTGGCGCCGAGCCTCGCGCCGTGGATCCACCACGACGGCGAGACGACGTTCACCGTGGCCGTCGACGACCGCGACCAGCTCAGCGCGGCGTGGGACAAGTACGAGGTCAAGCGGCGCGACAAGCTCAAGCTCGGGTCGTGCGCGTCGTGCGTCTTCGACGGGCAGTGCTCGGGCGTCTTCGAGACCTACGCGCGGCACCACGGCACCGACGACCTCGTGCCGGTGACGCCGGAGCGCCTGACGGTGCTCGACCCGTCGCAGCGCCTCTTCGTGCTGCACGTGCGCCCGCTGCTCGCGCGGCTCGCGGGGTGGTCGCTGCCGGCGCCGTTCACGTCCCTCGCGGTGCACGAGGAGACGCGGGCGGGCGAGGTGGTGTTGCGGGCGGGGTCGGCGGGCGAGGCCTTCGCGGTGATCGCGCTGCGGCGCGGGGGCGCGGGCTCCGGCGGCGTGGCGGCGTCGGACCGCTTCGCGCTGCACCTGCTCGACGCGCACGAGGCCGGCCCCGCGGTGGTGGGGCTGCTGCGCGCGCTGATGGCGCGGCTCTGCGACGACGGCGGCGCCACGGTGCTGCACCCGGTGGCCGAGGACGCGGGCTTTCGCAGCGAGCGCTCCGGGGCCCTCGGCGGCGCCATGGACCGCCGGCTGGCGCAGTGCCTCGGGCGGCTGCGCGCGCGGGCTCCGTTCGGGTCGCTGCGGTGGCGCGACGTGCGGGTGAGCGCCGAGGGGCGCGAGGCCGCGGTGGCCCTCGACGCGCCGGACGGCAACACGGTGACGCTGGCGCTGTCGGTGAAGGGCGCGGGCGTGGCCGGGGGCTACCGCCTCGCGCGGCCGGTGGAGCGTCCGCCGGCGGAGCTCGTGGCGGCGGTGCGCGGGGCCATGGAGGCGCTGCGCGCGGGCTGAGCGCGGCCCTTCAGAAGATCGTGTAGACGAAGGGCGCGGCGGGGGTGCTGCTGAGCACCACGAGGGCGACGAGCAGCAGCGTCACGGCCAGCATCGGCAGCAGCCACCACTTCTTGTTGGCCATGGCGAAGCCGACGAGGTCCCGCAGGATCTTGAGCGAGTGGTTGCGCGTGGCCACGGCGCGAGAGTAGCCGAGGCGTCAGTCGGCGTCGAAGGTCTCCGCGGGTCCCTGCCACGGGGGCTGCGCCTCGCGGCGGAGGAGCCTGCGCTCGACGACGAGCCAGTCGATGCCCGTGCGCAGGAAGCACCGGTAGGCGTCCCGGGGGCTGCACACGATGGGCTCGCCGCGCTGGTTGAAGCTGGTGTTCACGAGCACCGGGCACCCCGTGCGCGCCTCGAAGCGCGACAGCAGCGCGTGAAAGCGCGGGTTCGTCTCGCGGTGGACGGTCTGCACCCGCGACGAGCCGTCGACGTGGGTGACCGCGGGGATCGTGGAGCGCGGCACGGCGAGGCGCGCGAGGCCCTCGCGGCGGGCGTCGTCGTCGGAGACCGCGAGGCGCCGCGCGGGGTTCACCGGCGTGGTCATGAGCATGTACGGCGAGTCGCCGTCGAGGTCGAACCACTCCGCGGCGCGCTCGGCGAGCACCGCCGGCGCGAAGGGGCGGAACGACTCGCGCTGCTTGATGCGGAGGTTCATGTGCCGCTGCATCGCGGGGCTGCGCGCGTCGCCCAGGATGGAGCGCGCACCGAGCGCGCGGGGTCCGAACTCCATGCGCCCCTGGAACCACCCGACCACGGCGCCCTCGTCGAGCAGCGCGGCCACGCGGTCGAGGAGGTCGTCCTCGGCGAGCTCCTCGGAGACGGCGCCGAGGGCGTCGAGCTCGCGAGCCACGGCGGCGTCGTCCCAGCGCGGTCCGAGCAGCGAGCCGCGCATGGCGTCGCGGCCGTCGCGCACGGTGCGCGGGTGCCCGAGGTACCCGTGCCAGACCGCCATCGCGGCCCCGAGCGCGGCCCCGGCGTCGCCCGCCGCGGGCTGCACCCACACGCGCCGGAACCCCGTGTCGCCGCGGGTGATCTTGCCGTTGGCCACGCAGTTGAGGGCCACGCCGCCGGCGAGGCAGAGGTCCGTGAGGCCGGTGCGGCGGTGCAGGTCGCGGCAGAGGCGCAGCACGGCCTCCTCGGTGACGGACTGCACGCTGGCGGCGAGGTCCATCTCGCGCTGCGTGAGCGGGGCCTCGGGGCTCCGCGGGGGGCCGTCGAAGAGCGCGTCGAAGCGCCGCGACGTCATGCGCAGCCCCGCGGCGTAGTCGAAATACGACTGGTCGAGGCGCAGCGTGCCGTCGTCCTTGAGGTCGACGACGTGCTGCAGGATGCGCTCGCGGTACCGGGGCTCGCCGTAGGGCGCGAGACCCATGAGCTTGTACTCCCCGGAGTTCACCTTGAAGCCGCAGTGGTACGTGAACGCGCTGTAGAGCAGCCCCAGCGAGTGCGGAAAGCGGAGCTCGCGGTGCAGCTCCACGCGGCCTCCCTCGCCCACGCCCGCGGAGGTGGTGGTCCACTCGCCGACGCCGTCGAGGGTGAGCACCGCGGCGCGCTCGAAGGGCGACGGCAGGAACGCGCTCGCCGCGTGCGCCTGGTGGTGCTCGGTGAAGAGCACGTCGCTCCGCAGCTCGCCGAGGGCGCGCTCGATCTCCCGGGCGGTGAAGAGCTTCTGCTTCAGCCACACGGGCATCGCCGTGAGCCACGACCGCAGCCCCCGCGGGGCCATGGCGGCGTGCGTCTCGAGGAGCCGCGCGAACTTCGTCACGGGCTTGTCGTAGAAGACCACGTGGTCGACGCGCGCGGCGTCGATGCCCGCCTCGGCGAGGCACCACGCCACCGCCTGCGCAGGAAAATCCGCGTCGTGGCGCTTGCGGGTGAAGCGCTCCTCCTGCGCCGCGGCGACGACCTCGCCGTCGCGCAGAAGGCACGCCGCGCTGTCGTGGTAGTAGGCCGACAGCCCGAGCACGTAGACCGGCGGAGCGCTCACCACAGCCGCTCGAAGCCCTCGCGGTCGAAGCCCTTGCGGTCGCGCTCGGTCCAGTAGCTCTTGGCGCCGCGGTCGGGGCGCCGCGCGAGCGGATCGCTGCGCAGGAGCGCCAGCAAGAGCCGCGTGGGCACCAGCACCCCGACGAAGACCGCCGTGAGGATCACCGGCGTGGTGATGGCGCCGAGGGCCTCGCCGAGGGCCATCCACGCCCGGTAGATCCCGCGCAGCGACCGCGGCGCCACGAGGGACACGAGCACCAACGAGACGCCCAGGGCGGCGGGGGCGGCGGCGAGCGCGAGGGGCGCGTGGCGTCGCAGGAGCTTCGCGCTGCAGAGCGCGAGCGCGACGAGCATCACCCCGGCGAAGCTGCGCAGCGTGCGGTCGTCGGCGTCGGGGACCGGCATGGCCGCCGAGCATGGAGAGCAACGCGCGGCGCGCGCAAGGGGCGATTCAGTGCTCGAGGAGCTCGTCGGGGAGTTCCTGCACGCCGTAGTGCTCGTCCCAGCGGCGCATCTCGTCGAGGAGCGCGCGGCCCGCGGCGGTGGGGCGGCCGTTGCCGAGGACGACGGCGGCGCCGGCGTGGTTGAGGCTTCGGATCTTCGCGAAGCGCCGCTGGAAGTCGACGCTCTTGGCGCGCGGGTCGCCGGCCTCGGTGATGCGCTCGTAGAGCCGCGCGATGGGCTGGAACGCGTGCACCGCGAGGAGCACCCCGTGCAGCGGCCGCGGGTCGGGCCGCACCGGCGAGGCGTAGAGCGGCCAGAAGGCGTTCTCGAGCACCGCGTCGAGCTCGAAGAACGCGTTGAGCTTGTTGTGCGAGAACTCGTGCACCACCGCCTCGGTCATGGTCATGAGGTTCGGGTGCAGCGTGAGGTAGATGGTCCCGATGGCCTCCTGGTACGAAGCCGAGAGGTGCTTCTCGGCGTCGTAGCCGACGGGCACGAAGGTGTGCACGAAGAGGTCGATCTCGCGGCGCACCTCGGGGAGGTGCGTGCCGATGAGCTCGAGGCACTGCGCGAGGACGGCGCACCACTCCTCGGGGTCGCGGCCGCCGAGGTCGATGGGGTTGCCGCCCTTGTCGGGGTGCGCCTCGAACATGCGCAGCGGGTTGTTGTCGGCCAGCGCCAGGCGCAGCGACGGCGTGATCGTGCGGTACGGCCGCGACACCCCCGCCGGGCGGCCCTCGCAGACGGACCACGCCTCGAGGGCCCAGTCCTCGTCGCCGCCGTCGCGCACGAAGGTCACGCGGCCGTTGCCGAAGCGCACCGCGCGCATGCTCGCGTCGAAGCGCAGCCCGAGGTTCGCGGGGAGCGAGAGCACCTCGTCGGGCAGGCGCCGCAGCTCCACGGGTCCCGGCAGCGCGCCGAGGCACGCGAGCTCGAAGGCGAGCTGGGCGCGGAGCGTGCGCAGGTGGCGCAGCGCGGCCTCGCGGTCGGAGCCGATGGTCTTGCGCAGGCAGCGCACGAGGGTGCCGAGCGTGGGGCGGCGCAGCAGGCTCGCCACGAGGCCCGGCGACGACGTGAAGAGGTGCTCCACGAGGGCCGTGAACGCGGCGTGGTCGGCGGCCTCGTCGGGCGGCGGGGTGACGGCGGCGGGGATGCGGCGGAACTCCGCGAGCACCCGGCGCATGGCCAGCGAGAGCACCTCCCGGGCGGTGTTCGACCCCGCGTCGGGGATCGTCAGGTCGCGCGGCGGTCGCAGGGCAGCGGCGTGCGTCGTGGGCGTGGTCACGGTGCCTCGGGAGCATACACTCCGCGCGGCGACGGATGACAGCGCGGCCCCGATCCAACTCGTTCCACTACACCCTGCGCGGGGTGGTGGGAGCGCTGCGCGCCGAGGCCTGGGGCGGGTGTCCGGTGCTGCGCGCGGGGCCGGCGCGGTGGGCGCGCGGGCGCACGGTGTTCCTGCGGCGCGACGGGCGCGTGGCGGCCTTCGCGACGGACACCGGCGACTTCACCGACGCCGAGCTCGCGGCGGTGCAGCACGACGCCGGGCAGCTCTACCTCGACGTGTCGCGCAAGCCCGCGCCCGACGACTTCGCCGCGGACCTGCGCAAGCTCGAACGCAGCGCCGTGTGCGCGGGCTGTCCCGCCCACGGGGGCTGCGCGGGGCTCTTCGACCCGTCGCCCGCGGAGGTCTTCGCCCGCGACGACGCCGCCGTGCGCGCGCAGGTGGCGGCGGTGCGCGGCGACGTGCTCGACGTGGGCTGCGGCAACGGCCCCTACGGCGACGTGCTCGGCCCGCTCGCCGAGGCCGGCGCGATCCGTTACGTGGGCGTCGACCCCGACGCGGCGCACATCGCCCGGCTCCGCGATCGCTGGCCCTGGGCCGACCTGCGCGCCGTCCCCGCGGAGGCGCTCGACCCCGCCGAGCGCTTCGACCACGTGCTCGTGCTCCGGAGCTGGAACCACCTCCCGGACCCGTGGCGCGCGGCGCGGTCCTTCGCAGCGATGCTGCGCCCCGGCGGAGCGCTGCTCGTCGTCGACAACGTGGCCTTCGGGCTCGTGCGGTCGCGCGCCCAGGCCGTCCACGCCGAAGGGGGACCCGCGGGCTTCGAGCACTTTCGCAACGACGGCGCCGCCGAGGCCGCCCGCGCCCTCGAGGCCGCCGGGCTCGCCGTCGAGGAGCGCTCCGACGTCGGCCCCGCGACGAGCAACCAGTGGTGGCTCCGGTGCCGCCGCGACCCCTCGTACGGAGCTACGCAAACGGCTGCGGAGTAAGCAACATTTGCGGGGTTCCCCCGTGGCGTGCGGAGACGCAGAAATTACGGGGAATTCCGCGTCCATCCTTGCGCGCGGCGGGGCCTCCGGGGCACACTCGGAACCTCTTTTGCAGGGGTCCCCTGGGCGGGCCCGAGAGACAGGTCCACGCGATGAGCACACAGGTGTTGGAAGGGTTTCCGAGCGATCTGGCAGCGAGCGACCCGGCGGACGGCGCGGTGACGCTGACCGTCGACGCGGCGCTGTATCCGCTCGAGGCGGTGTACGGCGCGGCGTACATCTTCATCGACCGCTGCTACGTGCTGCTCGACCGCCCGGACGCGGAGCACCTCACGGTGACGCTGGCGGACAAGAAGGGCGCGTCCGGGGCCGACGCCGCGGAGCTTCGCCGCATGGCCGGGGAGTTCGCCAACGAGCTGCTCACGCAGGCCTGGCGGCAGCGCATCGTGGTGGAGAACCGCGCGCTGCTCGAGGCCGTGACGACGCAGGCGCTGGCCGGGGCGCTGGCGACGGGCGCGCCGGCGGAGCCCTCGCTCGACGACCTGGCGAACTTCGACTTCACCGAGGAGGCCTTCGACGACCCGCTGGGCATCGCGATGTCCTGGGAGGAGAAGTACAAGAAGAAGACCCCCGCGGAGGAGGCTGCGGAGGCCGGCGGCGAGGCGAAGCCTTGATCGCGCGGCGCTTTCACCGGGAGATCTACCCGGCCACGGCGGTCGACGGCGCGGTGCAGGTCTTCGCCAAGTTCGCGCGCTTCGAGGTCGCCGACGAGGGCGAGCACCGGGTGGTGCGCATCACGGCGAAGCGCCCCGAGCGGGAGCTTCGCATCGCGCAGGAGCTGGGCAATTACGCCCTCGGGCTGACGCGCCGGGAGGCGATCTCTTGAACATGCTCGCAGGCATCCAGCGGCCCAGCACGACGTTCCCGGCGTTCTTCCGGGTGCGGCAGCTCGGGGACATGTTCCTGGTGACCAACGCCCAGGGCGATTGGTTGATGCTCGACGCCCACGATTTCAAGGCCTTCGGCGAGGGCACCGTGGCCCCGAACACGCCGCTCTGGGGGCGCCTGCGGGCGGCCAACCTGATCCGCGCGGAGTTCGACGTGGCGGCGGCGGCGGCGCGCATGAAGAAGCGCTACCGGTTCCTCGATTACGGGCCGAACCTGCACATGCTCGTGGCGACGCTGCGGTGCAACGAGACCTGCGTGTACTGCCACGCCTCGCGCGCCGACATGGACGCGACGCACACCGACATGACCGCGGAGATCGCGGAGAAGTCCGTGGAGCTGGCGCTGGCGAGCTCGGCGCCGTTCGTCACCATCGAGTTCCAGGGCGGCGAGCCGCTGGTGAACTTCCCGGTGGTGAAGCACGCGATCCTGTACGGGCAGAAGCGCGCGCAGGAGCTCGGCAAGAGCGTCGAGTTCACCATGGTCTCGAACCTCGCCCTCATGGACGAGGAGAAGCTGTCGTTCCTGCTCGACCACCGGGTGCAGCTCTGCACGAGCATCGACGGCCCGGAGCACCTGCACGACAAGCAGCGCAAGCTCGTGGCGTCGAGCTCCTACAACGCCGCCGTGGGCTGGATCGCGCGCATCAACAAGGCCTACGTGGAGCGCGGCCTGGACCCGACGCTCTACCACGTCGAGGCGCTGCTCACGACGACGCGCGAGGCGCTCTCGCGGGGCCACGACATCGTCGACACGTACGCGAAGCTCGGGTGCCGCGCGCTGTTCCTCCGGCCCATCGACCCCTTCGGGTTCATGGAGAAGACCGGCGCGCGCGTCGACTATCCCCGCGAGGACTTCCTGAAGTTCTACCGCGACACGACGGACTACATCATCGAGCAGAACAAGAAGGGCGTGCAGATCCTCGAGCGCTACGCGGCGATCTTCCTCACGAAGATCCTCCACGGCGAGGACCCGAACTTCCTGGACATCCGCAGCCCCGGCGGCGCGGGCGTGAGCGCCATCGCGTACAACCACAACGGCAAGGTGTTCGCCGGTGACGAAGCCCGGATGATGCACGAGACCGGCGACGACACGTTCCTGCTCGGCACCGTCGACGACCTGACCTACGAGAAGATCGTCACGCACCCGACGGTGCGCGCCCTCGCCCTCGCCTCGAACGTCAACGGCCGCCCGGACTGCGTGAATTGCGCCTACAACCCGTTCTGCGGGGTGGACGGCGTGCACACGTACAAGACCCAGGGGTCCATCTCCGGGCGGATGCGCGAGAGCACGGTCTGCGCCGTGCATAAGGGCATCCAGGACTACCTTTTCGAGAAGCTCCGGGAGAACGACCCGGAGGTGATGGAGATCTTCCGCCGCTGGACCATCAACCGGGCGCGGGAGCACTTCGTGCAAGAGCCGGTGTAGATTTCTTTTGCGTCCCGGAGTGCGATAGAATCACTCCTTCCCCGTGCCCGGGCTGATCCGGCACCGGAAGACCCCCAGCGATCCGCCGAGGCCCCCAATGACTGGCGACCCCCACGACGAGAGTGAAGACAGCGGCGCGGACGACGAGCTTCCGACGTTCAAGCGCGAGGCGGCGGACACGCTGTCGCATGCCGAGCGTGCGCTGTCCGACCGCGCGGCCGACGAGGCCGCCAATCGTCCGAAGGGTCCGCAACTATTTCCGAGCAACGACCAGCGCGGTGCACAGCACTGCTCGCACGGGTCGCACGGGTCCCACGGCTCGCACGGGTCCCACGGCTCGCACGGATCCCACGGCTCGCACGGGTCTCACGGCTCGCACGGGTCTCACGGCTCGCACGGGTCTCACGGATCCCACGGGTCTCACGGGTCCCATGGTTCGCACGGCTCGCACGGGTCTCACGGCTCGCACGGATCCCACGGGTCGCACGGGTCGCACGGGTCTCACGGATCCCACGGCTCGCACGGGTCTCACGGATCCCACGGGTCTCACGGTTCCCACGGGTCTCACGGGAGCTGGTGACCGCGGCGCGCCGGCTCCGCTGGCTCGAGCTCACCCCCGACTACCGCTGCAACAACCGATGCGTGGGCTGTTGGTCCGTGCAGGACGACGGCCCCTCGATGACCGGCGCCGAGGCCCTCGCGGCGCTGCGCCAGGGTCGTGCCGAGGGCGTCACGGCGCTCTGGATCGGCGGCGGCGAGCCCACGCTGCGCAAGGACCTCTTCGCCCTCGCCTCGCTCGCCCGGCGTCTCGGGTACGCACGGGTGAAGCTCCAGACGAACGGGATGATGCTCGCCTACGAGGGCTTCGCGCGGCGCTGCGTCGAGGCCGGCGTGACCGAGGTGGCGTTCTCCATGAAGGGTGCCGCCGCGGCGACGCACGACCGGCTGGCGCGCACCGACGGGTGCTTCGCGCTGCTCGTCCAGGGCGTGGAGCGCGCGCGCGAGGCGGGGCTGGCGCTCGAGGGCGACGTGCTGGCGATGGCGAGCAACGTGGCGCAGATCCCGGCCATGGTGGCGCTCGGCGCGGGGTGGGGCTTCGCGCGCTTTCGCGTGTGGATGCTCTCGGCCGTGGACGGCGCGCAGGACCTCGCCGCGGTGCAGGCCGAGGTGCCCCGCATCGAGGACGTCGCGGCGGGCGTGGCGGCGGCGCGGGAGGCCCATGCGGGGCGCCCCGACGACTTCGTGGTGTCGCTGCACACCCCCGCCTGCGTGCTGCCCCCGGAGCACCTCGCGGCGGCCTTCGACGCGCGGGCCTTCGGGATGCGGGTGGTGAACCCCGGCGGCCACGCCTTCGACCTCGCCGACTCGCCGATGGAGGGGGGAACGTTCCTTCCGGCGTGCGCGGGGTGCCGGCATCGTTCACGCTGCGGCGGGCTGCGTCGCGACTACCTCGCGGTGCACGGCGGCGGCGCGTTTCACGCGGTGGCATGAGCGGCGCACGGCGCCCGACGGGAGCGATGGAGCTGTGATGGAGACGGGTGAAGGCGCGGGCGCTGGGGTCGACGGGAAGGTCCTCGAGCACGAGGACGCGGCGCACGAGAAGCGCAACTGGGTGCGGCTCACCTTCGACTGCAACAACCACTGCGTGTTCTGCCTCGACACGCTCACGCACGACGGCGTGATGCGCGACGCCGACGACGTGAAGCGGCAGATCCTCGACGGGGCGCGCAAGGGGGCGCAGCGGCTCATCCTGTCGGGCGGCGAGCCGACGATGCACCCGCGCTACGTCGACTTCATCCGCCTCGGAAAAGCCGCGAAATACCGCAAGATCCAGACGGTCACGAACGGCCGCATGTTCGGCTACGGCGGCTTCTTGAAGCGCTGCCTCGACGCAGGCCTCGACGAGATCACGTTCTCGATCCACGGCCCCAACGCGAAGATCCACGACGCGCTGGTGGGGGCCAAGGGAGCGTTCGACCAGGAGGTCGAGGGCCTGCGCCTCGCCCTCGAGGACGGCCGCCCCATCGTGAACATCGACGTGGTGATCAACCGCGGCAACGTGAAGCACCTCAAGGCCATCCTCGAGCGCTTCATCGCCATGGGCGTGCGCGAGTACGACCTGCTGCACGTGATCCCCTTCGGCAACGCGTACAAGGAGGGCAAGGAGATCCTCTTCTACGACCTCGAGGAGATGCGCCCGTACCTGCTCGAGGCCTTCGAGTTCTCCAAGCGCCCCGACGTGCACATCTGGCTGAACCGCTTTCCGGTGCAGCACCTCGAGGGCTACGAGTCGCTCATCCAGGACCCGTACAAGCTCAACGACGAGGCCAAGGGCCGCAAGGAGGAGTTCCACAAGCTCCTCACCGAGGGCGAGGACCTCGACTGCCGCGACCCCGCGCGCTGCCGGCTCTGCTACCTGCAGAACGTCTGCGACACGCTCTACGGCGTGCGCGACCAGGTGGCCGCGCGGGACTTCGGGCGGCTGCGCGTCGACACCACGTGGGAGGCCAAGCAGGGGCCCATCTGGGGCGGCGACCCGGCCAGCAGCAAGCGCGCGCGGCTCGAGAGCGCAGAGGCCGCGGCCGAGGGTGCACCCGCCCGCACGCGGCTGCCGGTGCTCGGACAGGACGCGAAGGTGACCCCGGGCACCGCGGTGGCGCCGGAGGTGCTGGCCGTCGAGGCCGGGGCGCAGACGCTCTGGGTGGTGGCGCCGGACGTCGCCGCGGCGGTGGCCGAGATCGCGAAGCACCCGTGGGCCCGCGACGTGGAGCTCGAGCTCGGGACGTTCAGCGGTCTAGACGTCTGGACGTCTGGACGTTCGGACGTTCCGTGGCGCGTGCGGCGCGCGGTGGCGTGGACGGTGCCGCAGGCCGAGGCGCTGCTGGCGATGCCCGGCGACTTCGAGGTGACGGTGGCGCTCACGCGCGCGAACGAGCCGTGGCTGCTGGCCCAGGGCGCGGCGGTGCGGGCGCGGCTGGGGCTCTTCCAGCCGAACTACGAGCGCATGAGCGAGGCCCAGGCCCGGGACGTCGACCTGCGGGCGTTCTTCGCGCGCTTCGGCGCGTCGGAGGTGCCCGTGGAGGGCGTTCCCGCGTGCGTGACCGGTCGCCCGCCGCGGGAGGGACCGCGCACCGTCGACACGGCGATGATGCTTCCGAGCGGGCAGCTCGAGATCTTCCGCTACGTGCAGCGGTACATCGGCGAGCACTACCGGGCGAAGTCGCTGCGCTGCAAGCCGTGCGTGCACGCCGCCAGCTGCTCGGGGCTGCACATCAACCACATCCGCGCGCACGGCTACGGGCTGCTGCAGCCGGTGCTCGCAGAGACCCCGTAGCGAGCGACGCCTCGGCGGCGTCCGGCTCCCTCAGTCGGGGAGCTGCGGCGCCGCGGGGGTCGCGGGGGCCTCGGGGAGCTGCGACGTCACCGGCGTGGCGGGCGCTCCGACGAGGGCGAACTGCGGCCCCGCTCCGACGACGAGGGCGTTGAACTTGCCGCGGGGGAAGCGCTGCGTGCGCTCGCGCTGCGTGAGCAGGGCGGCGGCGGGCAGGCGGTGCTCGCGGTGGCGGAGGAGCGCGGCGAGCCAGAGCACCCCGAGGCCGTGGTCTTCGCGGGTGGGCGTATCGCCCTGGCCACGGTTCACGAGGAACAGCGAGTAGCTGCGGGTCTCGGTGAGGCCCCGGCGGGCGCGGGCGCTGCGGTCGCGGCGCAGGATGTCGACCTGGAAGCGCTCGCCGCGGCGCGACTCGAGCACCACCGGAACGCCGCCGAGCTTCACCGGGAGCACCGAGATGACGCGCCAGCGGCCGAAGGCGAGGTTCTCGGGGAGGAGGTCCTGCAGCGCGTGGGCGTCACCCTCGGCGAGGGGGGCCGGGTGCGCAACGCGGGCCGGCGGGGGCGTGGAGGGCGTCGTCGAGGGCGCAGCGGGCGCCGGAGCGTCGCCGGCCGAGGGGCGCGACAGCGGGAGCGGCAGGGCCTGCGCCGACGTCGTCGCCCCCGCGCTCGCCGCGGCCAACAAACCACTCAGAAACTGACGCCTGTTCCACATCAAAATTCGATACTCCGCTGCGGAAAGACGCTCATTCCTCGCGGCCGACCCTGCACGGCGGGACCTTCCGAGGATCGAGGGATCCCCGCAAGCGTTTTCGTAGGGTGCCCACCCCGAGAGGAGAACACGAACCCCGCACGCAGGGCGATGCTACGCAAACTTTTCCAGGAGATGTCCGTTCGTACCCCCCCGGTGCGAGCACAGCCCTGGAGACCCTCAACGCACGACCGATCGCCGCGAAAACGCGGAGACGAGTCGGTGTCGAAGGAGATCGAAGGAGCCTGCATCGCAGTACCGTGCCGATATTTCAGCAAGGAGCGAGCCACCCGAGGGAGCGCTTCGCCCGATCACGCGTCGGGGTCGTTCGTCGGGGGCGGAAGGGCGTCGTCGGTGCGCTCCAGGGCGATGCCGTGCTGCGCGGCCTTGCGGCCCTCGGACTGGCGCTTGGCCTCGAAGAGCCGGAGCCCCTGCTCGGTGATCTGCCCCACCGCCGGGCCGTTGCCGGGGGACATGGACGGGGGGGGTTGGTCCGGCCGGTCGCCGTGGGGCTTGCGGGGGCCGGCGGCGCGGGCCTCGGCGATGCGGCGCTCGAAGTCCGTGCGCCAGTCGTCGAGGGAGCGGAACTCGTAGCTCGGGTCCTTCGGGTCGCGGATGATCTTCTCGACGACGGCGTCGCGGTCGATGAAGACGGGGTACAGCTCGGCCGGGTCGTAGGCGTTGCCGCGGTCGAAGAGACCTCCGCAGATGGTGCGCAGCGAGCAGACCGCGCAGCTCTCGTTGTAGATGTGCTCCCAGTCCGTCTGCCGCACGGTCTGCTTGGCGTCGAGGAAGTGCACGATGCGCTCCTCGCCCTTCACGATCTTGCGGGTCTCGGTGCTGGCCCAGGCGAAGTCGGTCATGTAGCAGAGCGGCACCTTCTCGACGCGGAAGGTGCGCCCGCTGCCGTGCAGCATCTTGAGGGCGCGGTGCAGCGAGAGCTCGAAGTCCGCGAGGCGCGGCGTGTACTGGTCCTGGTTGACCTCGGCGCGGCCCATGGAGGGGTCGAGGTTGTTCCAGACGAAGTGCCGGATGTACGGGTGGTGCGTCATCCAGTGGCGGATGTTCTCGTCGAGGTGGTCGGCGTTGAGCTTGTTGATGACGCAGTTGATGTTGACGTCGATGCCGTGGCGGTTCGCGTTCTCGACGGCCGCGAAGGCCTTCTCGAGGGTTCCCGGGGTGCCGCGCAGGCGCTCCTCGACGTCGGGCCGCACGGAGTACACGGACACGTGCACGAGGGAGAGGCCGGCGTCGGCCATCTCCTTGGCGAAGGCGTCGTCGGCGAGGCGCCAGCCGTTGGTGATCATGCGCACGTGCAGCCCGCGGTCCCGGGCGTAGCGGGCGATGCGGGGCAGCTCGGGGTGCAGCGACGGCTCGCCGCCGGTGAGGATCACGCCGAAGTACCCGCGCTCGACGAAGTCGTCGACGAGCACCTTCATGGACTCGAAGGTGTGCTGGTACGGCGTCGTGGGGTTCGAGCAGAACCCGCAGAAGTGGTTGCAGTGCCGGACGACCTGGATGTACCCGATGTTGGCCATGTCAGCGCACCACCGGGAGCGCCACGCGCGCCGGCGGAGGCGGGGACTCTAGCGCGCCGGCATCCGCGGCGCCGGGTCCCTCGCCCACGAAGGCCGCGGCGAGGGCCTCGTCGCGAGGCGTGAAGGGTTGCGTCGACGTGGCGGGAGCCCGGGACGCGGCGAGCTCGTCGCCGTCGAAGCGCTGGAGGTACCGGGCGTCGACGCCGGGGCACGCCGCGCGGGCCGGGCACCCCTCGCAGCGCACGGCGTGAAAGGACCGGGGCGCGGCGGGCAGGCTGCGCGCGGCGAAGGGGCCGAGGAGGCACAGCGGGGCGCCGTGGAGGAACACGGCCACGTCGCGCCCGCGGGCCGCGGTGAGGGCGTGGAGCGCGTACGGGAGCGACAGCGCGAGGCGCGGGAACACCGGGTCGAAGTGCGCGCGCAGGCGGCCGACGGTGCGGGGGACGGCGATGGTCCAGGCCGCGACGCCGTGGGTCGAGAGCCAGGGCGCGAGGGCGCCGAGGGAGCGCGCGTTGGAGCGCGTGAGCACGGTGGTGACGATCGCGGTGATGCCTGCGTGCACCGCCGCGCCGAGGCCCGCGGTGGCTTCGGTGAAGCTCCCCTCGACGCCGGTGTGGTGGTCGTGCAGCGCGGCGACGGCGCCGTGCAGCGAGACGTGCACGTCGGTGAGCCCCGCCCGCCGCAGCGCCGCGGCCACGCCAGGCTCGCGGAGCCGCCGTCCGTTCGTCTGCAGCCCGACGCGCCGGAAGCCCAGCGCGCGGGCCGCGGCGACGGCTTCGGGGAGCGCGGGGTGCAGCGTGGGCTCGCCGCCGGTGAAGGTCACCGCGTCGTGCCGAGGGCGCAGCGCCGCGAGGGCCTCGCGCACGTCGTCGAGGCTCCGCGGGGCGACGGCGTCGAGGCCGTCGGGCGCGCAGAACACGCAGCGGTTGTCGCAGTCGGAGAGCAGCGGGAGCGTCGCGCGGGGTGAGGTCATGGCGTAGGGCGGGCGTGGCCATCCTAGCTTGACCCGGTTCGGGCGCGGTGCGTAGCGTGCGCGCCGGAGCTGACCGCGGATGACGACGATGGTGCTGCGCCGGGTGTGCCTTGCAGCGCTGTGGATCCTCGTCGGATGCCGCGGGGTGCCGCGCGGCGAGACGCGGGGGCCGCGAGGCGACGCCGCGGTGGCGCGTCCGGGACAGACGCAGCGCGGCCCCGCGCGGCGCCGCCCGCAGCACGAGGACGACGTGCGGTGCCCCGACGCCGTGCTGCGCTGGACCGAGCGCTGCGCGAGCGCGCAGGGGTTCGAGATCTCCGGAGCGCAGTGTCCGGAGCGCGGGCTGCTGCTCGTGGACGTGGGCGATGCCGCGCCGCTGCGCGTGGAGGTGCGGCACAGCGAGCAGCGCTCGTTCCGCGCGGTCGGCGCCTGGGGGCTCTCGCCGGTGGGGGAGTTCCCCGACTGGAACGGGACGGACCCGAGGCTGCGCCGCGAGTTCGACCAGCTCGAGGCCTGCGTGCGGGCCGACGGCACGTTCGGTCCGGCGCTCGACGCCGTGGTGCATGCGCCCCCCGAGGACACGGACCCCAACGAGGCCTACGAGCCCGAGGTGCCGGCGCGCATGGACCCGCCGGTGCAGCTGGGCCTTCCGGCGCGGGGGCCCGCCCCGTCGCGGGTGGCTCCGACGGCGTCGCGGCCCACGTCGTCGCCGGCGGTGCGCGGTCCCGAGCGGTCCTCGCCTCGCACGACGACCCGCAGGCCCTTCGACCGGCGCTGGCCCCGGCGCGTCCCGTGGATGCTCCTCGGCGCGCTGGGCTGCATGGCCGCGCTGCTCCGCCGACGCGTGCGCGACCCGCGGTGGCGCCTCGCCGCCCTGCCCTCGCTCGCCGCGGCCGCCGCCACGCTGCTGCTCCGCGCGGTGCTGATGCCGACGGCGTACTTCCACCAGAACGGCCAAGGTCCGCTGTGGGTCGCCGAGATCGTCGCGTCGCGGCACCACCCCTACGGCCCCGGGTACCGCTCGCTCTTCGGCTGGCTGCGCTGGCTCACGCCGAACCCCGACGGCGCCGTCTTCTTCGTGCAGGGCCTGCTGGCCGCCGCGGCGGTGCCTTGCGTCGCGTTCACGGCCCGGCGCCTCGGCGCTCGCGGCGCCCTGCCCTGGGCCCTCGCGCTGCTGCTCGCGGTGGACCCGCTCGTCGTGCGCCTCGCCCGCAGCGAGTCGTACTACGGCGTGGGCCTCTCGCTGCTCTTCATGGCGACGGCGCTGCTCGCGGCGGCGGTGCGGGCGCCCCGGCTGCGCAGCGAGCAGTTCGTGCTCCCGGTGCTCGCCGCGGGCCTCGTGCTCGCGCAGGCCGTGACGGTGCACCCCGTGCTGTGGAGCGCCGCGTCGCTGTCTCCGCTGGTGCTGGTGCTCGCGCCGGGGAACCTGCGCCGGCGCCTGCTGCGCACTCTCGCGGCGTCGCTGATCGTGGGCCTCGTGGTGGCCGTGCTCGCGGGGCCCTCGGTGCTCGCGGTGCTGCACTCGTCGCTCGGCGCTTCCTGGGCGCCCGGCGCGTCGCCGACGTCGTCCGGCGACAGCAGCGCGCGGCGCGTGCTCGAGGTGCTGTCGTGGCTCGTGCTGGCCGCGCTGGCGCTGGGGTCGAGCGCGCGCACCCCGGTGGCCGGCGCCGTGCGCGCCGTGGTGCTCGTCGTCGTCGTCATCGTGCTCCGCGCGGCGGACCTCGTCGGCTCCGGGTCGACGCTCCCGTGGATCCACGCCGCGTACCTGCACCTCTACGCGCCGCTGCTCCTGGCCCTCGCGGTGTCGGCGCTCGGCGAGCGCGCGCGCGGCGCGGTGCCGTCGCGGGCGGTGCCGGCGGCGGTGGCGGCGCTGGGCCTGCTCGCGCTGCTGCGCCTGTGGCCCGGGTGGACGGTGCTCCCCACGGACGCCCGGGAGCTCGCGCTCATGCTCCGCTGGCGTGCGTCGATCCCCGTTTCCGCGCGCGTCGGGTACATCGAGCGCATCGGCGACCGGATCCTGGTGCTGCCGTTCTACCACGACGGTCCGGGCACCGGTCCGCGGCCGCTGGTGCTGCGGGAGCACGCGTTCGTCGAGGACCTCGGGCGCTACGGTCCGGAGACGTACTACGCCCGCACGTCGCTCTGCTCCACGCCCGAGGGGCGCCAGTACTGCGAGACCTTCGAGCAGCGCTACACCCTCGTGCCGGTGCACGAGGCGTCGCTGCCGGCGATCCCGAGCATGGTGGGCTATCGCTACGACCGCGACCGGGTGCCCGTGGGCATCTACCGCGTGGCCGGGCCGAGCGGGACGCCCTGATCGTTCAGGTCGCGGCGGCGCGCTCGGTGTTGGTGAGCGTTCCCTCGGTCCAGGTCTCGCGCGTCACGTGCAGTCCCGTCTCGTCGTGCACGGTGCTGACGCCGTGCTTCTCGCCGGCGCGGTACTCGCTCACGGACTCGAGGCGGCCGTCGGCGTAGTACTCCTTCACGGTGCCCTGCAGGAGGCCGTCGACGTACTCGAGCTCGGCCTGCAGCACCCCGGTGGGGTAGTAGAGCTTCGTCGGTCCGTTGAGCACGTCGCGGGCGTAGTTCTCGACGGCGTAGAGGGCGCCGGTGGTGTAGTACATCCGGCCTTCGCCCTGCTTCACGCCGTGCTCGTAGGGCGTCTCGCAGCACACGCTGCCGTCGTCGTTGCGGTGCTGCACCAGGCCGTGCGGGACGGCGGGAGCGGCCTCGACGGGAGCAGCCTCGGCCGGGGTCTCGGAGGGCTCGTTGGGCGGGGTGTCAGACATCTTCGCGGTCCTTCGGTGCGGCGACGGGGGCCTCGGCGCGGGCGGGCTCCTCGACGCGCGGTGCGGTGCGGGCCGGCGGCAGCGCCTCGGGCGGCGAAGCCTTCGTCGGACCGTCCTCGCCGTCCTTCAGGCCGCGCTTGAAGTTGCTCAGGCCCTCGCCGAGGCTGCGCCCGAGGTCCGGCAGCTTCGAGGCCCCGAACAACAACACGACGATCACCAGGATGATCATCAGCTCGGGTGCGCCCATACGAATACCGCTACCTTTCCAGGCGGACGAAGCGCCGCCGGGGCACGGTGTAGCACCTCCGCGCGCTTCGCATCAAACGTGGAGCCCGCGCGCGGCGCCAAGGTGCACTAGACTGCTCCGTCGCCCTCGACACCCCCGTTGATGTCCACCCTGCTCCCGACGCTGGTGCTGCACCCTCCCCTGAGCGTCGCCAGGGACTTCATCGACTATCCGTATTTCAGCGACCTCGGGGCCGTGCAGCTCGCCGCGGTGCTGCGCGCGCAGGGCCGGCCGGTGACGCTCCTCGACGCCTTCGCCACGCCCGGCGCGAGCTTCGCGTGGCGCCCCGACGGACGCGCGCTGCTGGGGGCCTCGGTCCCGACGCTCGTCGCGGTGCTGCGCCGCCTCGTCGACGACGGCGCGCGCTTCGGGGCCGTGGTGGTGGCGTACACGCCGTTCCATCGACCTCCCGCCCGCGACGACGTGCTCGGGGCGCTGCTCGAGGCGCTCGGCGCGCTGCTCCCGGGGGTTCCGCTGGTGCTCGCGGACGGCTACCAGTCGGGCCAGCACTACGTCGAAGCCGACGGCGCCGCGGTGCTCGGGAGCTACCCCGAGGCCGTGGCGTGGGTGAAATACGAAGCCGAGGTCACGGTGCCCGCGCTGCTCGCCGCGCTGGACCGCGGTGATGCCGTCGCCGGGGTGCACCGCGGGGTCGCGCCGCCGTCCCTCGACGCGCTGCCCTCGCCTGCCTGGGACCTCGTGGACCTCGCCGCCCACGACCGCTTCTGCGCGCGCGTGGTCGAGGGCCTCGGGCGCGGCGCGTGGGCGTTCCCCATCGACGGCCGCACGCTGCCGATGGTGACCTCGCGGGGCTGCCCCTTCACCTGCGTGCACTGCAGCTCGAACCCCGGGCGCGCCGAGGGCGAGGCCAAGACGCAGCGGCGCTACTCCGCCGAGCGCGTGCGCGCCGACCTCGAGGCGCTGCAGCGGGTGCACGGGGCCACGCGCGTCGAGGTGCTCGACGAGCTGGTGAACGTGAACGAGCGGCACTGGGACGCGTTCCTCGACGCCGTGGAGGCCCTCGGGCTGCGCTTCGACGTGCCCAACGGCATGCGCGCCGACTACCTGGAACCCAGGCATTTCGTGCGCATGAAGCCCCTCGTGGCGACGGTGAGCGTGAGCGCCGAGAGCGGCTCGCAGCGCGTCGTCACCGAGGTGGTGCACAAGCGCCTGGACCTCGGCGCCATCGTGCGCGCCGCGGAGAGCGCGCGGGCCGCCGGCGTGGCGTTGATGATCCATTACATCGTGGGCCTGCCCGGCGAGAGCGCCGCGGAGATCAACGAGACGCTGCGCTTCGCCATGGACCTCTTCGACCGCTTCGGCGCGTGGCCCGCGGTGCAGTACGCGACGCCGCTGCCGGGCACGGGGCTCGCGAAGGGGCGCGCGCTGCCGGTGGTCGACGACTGGGGGCCGCGGTTCCAGCACGCGCCGTCGCAGCCGGGCATGGCCGTGACGCCCGAGGCGCTGGCGCTCTTTCGCTGGACCTTCGAGCAGCGGCTGCGGGCCAGCGAGGGTCCGCAGAAGGTCATCATGAACGTGACCTACGTGTGCAACAACCGCTGCACGTTCTGTGCGGTGGGCACGCGCACGCAGGTCGACGGGCACCCGACGCGGCAGCGCGAGCACCTCGACCGGTACCGCGCGCAGGGCGTGACCATGGTCGACTTCGACGGCGGCGAGCCCACGCTGAACCCCGAGCTCGTGCCGCTGGTGCGCTACGCCCGCAGCATCGGCTACGACCGCGTGAACGTCACCACCAACGGGCGCATGTGCACCTACGAGGGCTTCGCGCGCACGCTGGTGCGCTCGGGGGTGACCACGCTGCTCTTCAGCGTGCACGGCCACGACGCGCAGTCGCACGCGCAGCAGGTGGGCGTCGCCGAGGCCTTCGCGCAGACCACGCAGGGCATCCGTCACTGCGTGAAGCACGCGCCGCCGGGCGTGGAGCTGGGCATGAACGTGACCCTCACGAAGGGCAACCACGCGCACCTCGGCGCCCTCGCGCAGCTCGCCTGGGACCTCGGCCTGCGCTGGATGAACCTGCAGTTCCTGACGCCCTTCGGCCGCGCGACGCGGTGGATCGCGCCGGACACGCAGGCCGCCGCGGACGTGGCCATGGGGGTCATCGCGCAGTGGCGCGACCGCATGAAGTTCCAGGTGATCAACCTGCCGTTCTGCTTCATGCCGGGCCACGAGGAGCTGCTCGTCGGCGACCTGCTCAAGCTCCAGCGGCACATGATCTTCGTGAACAACGAGGACGTGAACCTCGCGGAGTACCTGGCCGAGCGGCGCGTGCGGAAGCCGCAGTGCGAGGGGTGCCCGCACGCCGTGTTCTGCGGGGGCTTCTACGAGCTCGAGGACGTTCCCGAGCCGCCGTGGCTCGTGCACCCCGAGGACCTCGACCGGCCGCTGGTGGAGGTCGAGTCGAGGCGCCGGCTGACCGTGGTGGGGTGACGCCATGCGCTCGGACCGGGTCGTCACCCACGAGACCTGCACCCAGCGCTGCGCCTACTGCACCGCGCGGCGCAGCGAGGACGACCGGGCCTGGGTGCAGACCCGCGCGGTGCTCGGGCGCGTGCGCGACGCGGTGTCGCGTGGAGCGAGGGAGCTCGTGCTCACCGGCGGCGAGCCCGCGATGCGCTCGGACCTCGCGCGGCTCGTGGCGGAGGCGAAGCGCGCCGGGGCCGAGCGCGTGGTGCTCGAGACCAACGGCACGCTCCTCGACGACGCGCGGTGCCGGGAGCTTCGCGCCGCGGGCCTCGACGTCGCGCGGGTGAACCTCACGGCCTGGGGCGACGCCCTCGACGCGATCACCGACGACCCCGGGGGCTTCGCGCGCACCGTGCGGGGCGTCGACGCGCTCGTGGCCGCGGGCGTGGCCGTGGAGCTGTCGGCGGTGGTGCTGCGCGCGACGGCGGAGCAGCTCCCGGCGCTCCCGGCGGCGGTGGCGGCGCGCTTCGGCGCGGGCGTGCGGTCGCTGGTGCTGCGGGTGCCCGCGCGGTCGCCGGACCCGGCGGGGCTGCTGGGGTGGTCCGCGGCGGCGGAGGTGGTGGCGGCGGTGGCGCGGGAGGCGAAGCGCGCGGGCCTCGCGGTGCGCTTCGCGCAGGACGCGAACATACCACCCTGTGTATTCCCGCACCCCGCGGCGGTGGCGCACCTCTACGCGATGACCGCGGGCATGGGCGCGCGCCCGGGGCACCGGCACCTCGACGCGTGCGCGGCCTGCAGCGTGCGCGACCGCTGCGCGGGCTTCGACGACGACACCCTCGACCGCTTCGGCGCGCCCGCGGTGGAGCCCGTCGCCGAGGAGCGCCTGCGCCGGCGTCTGTCGGTGATCTCGTCGGTGGAGGAGCAGGCGGCCCGGGAGCTCGTGCAGTCGAACCGCGACGTGGCCCAGGGCGGCGCCGCGGCGGTGCACGAGGACCTCGTGCGGGTGGTCTTCCAGTGCAACCAGTCGTGCCGGTTCTGCTTCGTGTCGACGCACCTTCCCGCGGCCGCCGACGACGCGGTGCGCGAGGCCATCGCGCGCTCGGGCCGCGCCGATCGCTGGATCACCCTCACCGGCGGCGAGCCCACGCTGCACCCGCGGCTGGCGGAGATCGTGGCCCTCGCCCGCGCGTCGAGCCCGCACCCGGTGGGGCTGCAGACCAACGCCACGCGGCTCGGCGACGCCGGGGCGGTGCGCTCGCTCGTCGAGGCCGGGCTGCGGCGCGTGTACGTGTCGCTGCACGCCCCCGACGCCGACCTCTCGGACGCCATCACCGAGGCGCCGGGCACCTTCGACGCGACGCTGCGGGGCCTCGACGCGCTGCACGCCGAGGCGTCGCTGACCCTGGTGGTGCAGTGCGTGGTGACGCGGCGCAACCACCACCGGCTCGTCGCGCTGGTGGACCTCGTGGCCGCGCGCTGGCCCCGGGCGCAGCTCGGCTTCGCCTTCGTGGCGCCGTCGAGCGACCTCGTGCCCCGGGACCAGGAGCTGGTGCCGCGGTACCGCGACGTGGTGCCGTCCATCGAGGCGGCGGTGCGCGAGGCCGGGGCGCGCGGCCTCCGCTGCGGGGGCTTCGCGTCGATGTGCGGCGTGCCCCTCTGCCTGGTCTCCGCCGAGGCGCAGACGGACCTGCTCGAGGAGATCCCCGACGGCTTCGACGGGGGCGAGTTCGTGCACCCGGCGGCGTGCGATGGCTGCGCGCTGCGCACGCGCTGCTACGGGGTGCGCCGCGGCTACGTCGCGCTCTACGGCGACGACGAGCTGCGCCCGGTGTCCGCCGCCCCGCACGCGACGTCTGGACGCCTGGGCTCCTAGACGTCTGGACGCCCGGTCATCCAGACGTCCAGACGTTTGGACGCCTGGGTGCTCGAACGTCTCAGGGGGTGACCAGCGGGGTGTTCACCTGCACGCCGCCGGAGATGTTGGCGCGCAGGTACGCCGGGTCCACTCCGGCGCCGCGGCCGAAGGTGAGCGCCATGGACTGGAAGCTGTCGGTGAGCCCGATGCTTCCCCCGCCGCCGGGCACGCCGCGCCCGGAGACGGGGTCGATGGACATGGCTCCGATGTCGAGTCCCACGGGCTCGATGCCGCCCACGACGGACCCGCGGAACGGCGCCCCGAAGAAGATCGCGCAGTGGTGGTTGGCGTTGTGCGCGCGGCCCGACGTGGTGTTCGCCCGGCTCATGGTGCGCCCGAAGACGTTGAGCGAGAGGAAGCTCACGCGGTCCTGCATCGACACGGCGTTGAGGGTGGACCAGAGCGACGCGAGCGACGCCATGCCGCTCACGGTCTCCTGCGTCTCCTTCATGAAGCCGAAGTCGGCGTGGTTGTCGCCGCCGAAGGGGATGTGCACGGTGACCGCCGGCGCGACGTTCATGCGGAAGAGCGTGACCGCGGCGAGGAGCTGCGACGCCACGCCGTCGTCGTGGATGCCCCGGAGCACCGAGAGCAGCGTCTCGGACACCTGGCGCACCTGCGCCTGGGAGTGCGCGTACTGGTCGATGAAGGCCGCCTGGGCGGGGGTCCCCTCGCAGCGCACGAGGGCGTTGAGGCGGTCGAGGTCGCGGTCCCGCAGCGCCGTGAGCTGCCCCAGCGGACCGGTGGGCGGACCGAGCAGCAGCGCCAGCGCCGACGGCGTGTAGATGGGCTGCGGCTGCGCGCGGTAGACCACGGACTCGGACACGTTGCGCGGCCCCAGGGCGATGGGCTCGGACTGCACGGTGCCGAGGGCCGGCGCGAGCTGCCCGGCGAGCATCGAGATGAACATCTCGTTGTCGGTGGTGTACCCGCCGAGGGTCTGCACCTTCTGCTGGTCGGCGTGCACCACCGAGTACGTCGCGTGGTGGAAGAAGCACGTGCGGTCGAGCAGCGCCTGCGGCAGCGTCGACCAGGGCTGCGCCGCGGTGTACGGCGTGCCCCGCAGGGTGATCGTCGTCGGGGCCATCTGCGGCTGCGTAGGGTGCGCGATGGCGTCGTTGCCGTAGGTGCCCGGCACGTTGCAGGTGATCGGGTCGCCCTCGGCCGACGTGTTGAGCAGCACGTACTGCGCGGCGCCGGGCACCGGCGGGTCGGCCCACACCCTCCGCGGGTTCGCGAGGATCGCCGCGGGGATGCCCGTGGCCAGCGAGCGCAGCCCGACGAGCCCGGGGCCGAAGAGGGCGCGCAGCAGCAGGTCGCGGCGGCGGAGCTTCATCGTGGGGGCGTCGTTCATTGTCCGACTCCTGCGACGTAGGGAGAGAGGCAGCCGAGCACGAAGGTGGACTGCAGCGCCGTCGCCGGCGACGAGCCGCCTTGCTGCAGCGCGTGGGCGTAGTGGTCCTGGAGGATGGCCAGCGGGCCGGCGACGCGGGACCCGGTGAGGCCCATGAGCTGCGTGACGATGGCGCGGATCGAAGTGTCCGGCGCGCTGCTCTGGTACGGGCTCCCGCCCATGTCGACGAAGTACGTCGCGAGCCCGGTGCACATGTTCTCCATGCCGCCGCGCATGAGCAGCGAGGGCGACGACGCGAGCGAGGGGTTCACGGTGCCGCGGCTGTACTGCCCCGACGGCCAGCTCGCGGCGAGCGTGCGCAGCGTCGGCACCTCGTGGTTGGTGTTGGCGTCGAGGTGGCAGATGTCCGTGACGCCGAGGCGGTTCGAGAGCAGCGCGCAGAGGTGCTCCTGCCGCGCGATGGGGAACGTGCGCCCGACGGACGCCGCCGTGCGCGTGCTCGCGAGGCCCGTCACCAGCGGCGACGCGAAGAGCGCCTGCACGAGGGTGTTCCACGAGTGGTTCGAGCTCCGGAAGAGGTCGACGAGGCGGCGGAACTCCGGGTCCGTGTCGTCGCAGAGGCCCGACGTGGCGTAGTTGCACAGCCGCTGCACCCACGCGGCGGCGAAGAGCGGGTGCGCGGCGAGCTGCGCGCCGAGGTCGGTGATGGTCGCGCCCGGCGGCGAGGTCGCGCCGTAGAAGGCGAACTGCCCGGGCATCGCGAGCTGCCGCGGGTCCTGCTGCACGCTCCCGTAGAGGGTGTACGTGTTGCGGAAGAACTGGCGCATCGGGTCCAGCGCGATGTGGCACGAGTAGCAGGCCGAGCCGGGCACGGCGTGCAGGGCGTCGAGGGCGCGAAGGTCCGTCGCGGCGGTGGTGTTGCCCAGGTCCATGGCGTGGCCGAGGCCGACGATGAGCGTCTGGTTGAGCAGCACCCGCGCCAGGTTGCTGTCGTTCGTGGTCCAGCGCGCGAAGAACGCCGGCGTGGTGAAGAAGCCCACGCGGGGGATGCGCATCACGAGGTCGTGGCCCGCGCGCATCGACGGAAGGTCGAAGATCGGCGTCGTGGCCTCGCCGGCCCGGGGCGGCCGCACGGTGACCATGTGCCACGACGTGAAGTCCGCGTCGGTGATGTAGCGCTGGCTCGTGGGCACCGGCGGCGAGCCGCACGGGATCGAGCCCATGGGGGTCCAGCGCACGAAGTTGAACAGGAACGACGCGATGACCTGGTACTCCGCCGGCGACGGATAGGTGACCGTTCCCACGGGGCACCCCGAGCCCGCCGACGTGGCCAGCGTCGGATCGTAGAACGTCATGTAGTCCGGGCTGGTCGGGTCGATGGCGCGCTCGATGGGCACCGGCCGCGCCGACTGGAACGTCACCGCCACGGGGTTCGCGTGCTGGAAGACGTCGGTGCGGTTGTAGCTGTCGTCGATCTGGATGTCGTCGAGCACCGCGTACGTGGCCATCACCGCCGGCGACATCATGAAGCGCGTGGTGGTCATGGTCTCGGTGAAGGGACGGCCCTCGGCCACGAGCTGCATCGCCGTGCGCCCGAAGCTCTCCTGCATCGCCTGGACGATCTGCGGCTTCATGCCCCCGAAGATCGGGAACTGCACGAACTGGAAGATCATGTCGTCCCAGGAGAACTGGTCCTGCTGGAACGCGCTGACGAAGAAGTGGAGCATCTTCTGCGCGTACTGCGGCGTGGCCATCCACTGGCCCACGAGGCGCTCCAGGGCGGCCGGGTCCGCGGTGACGGCCGACACCTCGTCGTCGGTGGGCGCGAGGCCCGTGAGCAGGTTCTTCACCTTGGTCACCGCCGAGGCCACGCTCACCGGCTCGAAGGCGTCCGGCGCCGTCGAGGCGTCCCGCGGGGTGCACGTCGGAATGTTCGACCCGGTGTCGGTCATCCCTCCCGCGTCGACGGCGACGGCGTCGGCGACGGCGTCGGCGCTCCCGAGGTCGTTCGGGGCCCCCGCATCGGCTCGCCCGGCGTCGGCTGCCATCACCGACGAGCCCGAGTCACACCCCTGCGCCAACGCTGCGACGAGCAGCGCGGACATGCATCCAGATCGAGTCAGCCGACGCATGGGACTCCTCGGTGAAGGGTCTTCGCCTTAGTACCGAGGAGCGTACGCGCCGCCTGCGAAAAGGGTCAACGAAGACTCTGCGCCCCGCTCAGGGCACCGAGCGCGCGCAGCGGAAACCGATGCCGACGCGCGCGATGGACGCCTCGATGGCGTGGCGGAACGAGGTCCGCAGGAACACCGCCGGCATGTCGAGCGTGGGCAGGTGTTCGAAGCCTCCCCCGCGTCCCGGGCGCATGGTCATGAGGCTCGTCGCGGGGCCCGTCGGGGCGCAGCGCGGGGCGTGGGCGTAGTAGTCCGAAGCGTACAGGTCGGCGGTCCACTCCCAGACGTTGCCGGCCATGTCGTGCAGGCCGTAGGGGCTGTCGCCGGAGGGCGTGGAGCCCACGTCGACGCGGGCGTTGTGGCAGTCGAGGAGGTTCGCCCGGTCGCACGTCGGCGCCTCGTTGCCCCAGGGGTAGTAGCGCCCGTCGGTGCCGCGCGCGGCCTTCTCCCACTCGGCCTCGGTGGGCAGGCGCTTGCCCGCCCAGCGGCAGTAGGCGTCGGCCTCGCTCCAATCGACGCAGGCCACCGGGACGTTCGGCGCGCCGACGGGGTCGAAGGGGCAGGTGGACTGGTGCGCCGTGGTGCAAGCCCCGGCCGCGGCGCAGCGCGCGTAGGCCTGCTGCGTGACCTCCGTCGCGTCGATCTCGAAGGCGCGCAGCGTGAGGCACGCGCCGGGCTGCTCGTCGGGCTGGCACGACGGGTCCGTCGACGGGTCGCAGCCGCGCCAGAAGGGACCGCCGGGGACGAGCATCATGCCCGCCGTCGGACCCGCCTGCGGGGCGGGAACGGGCTATCCGCAGCCCGGGGATCCCGGCGTCGTGAACACGGGCAGGTCGTCGCAGGGGGCGCCGGCATCGGCGGCGGCGACGTCGGCGGCGGGGGCGTCGACGGGCGTTCCCGCGTCGAAGGGTGGGGCCGCGTCGACGGGCGCTCCCGCGTCGAGGGGCTGCGCGGGGCGGTCGACGACGGGCGCGGCGGTGTCCGTCGCGGCGTCGGCGGGGTGCGCGGACGCGCAGGGGGCCTCCTCGGTGCACCCCGCGGTGACCGCTCCGACGAGGAGCAGGGAGGCGCGTCGCGAGGCCGTCCGCACGGGGGTCATGGAGCCCTCGACGGTACCTTCGCGGGTGCCGGAACTCCATCGTTCCCGCGGGTTCCGGGCGCGCCGTGGTATCGTCGCGCGGCACGAAGACCCTGCGATTCCTGCTCGAAGCGCATGCCTGCCGGCACCTCGACACCGCCCGCCAGCCCTCGGACGTCGCCCGCGCGGCCACGGCCGTACTTCGTCGCGGCGATGGCGTGCGCATGGGGCTGCACGGGCTCGTCGGTCACGCCGACGCAGGACGGCGGGACCTTGGACGGCCCGGCGGGAACGATGTGCCCGACGAGGCTTCCGTCGAGCGTGGTGCGCGGTCGGTTCACGGACCTCACGACGGCGGTCGAGGCGGTCCTCGCGCCGGTCCCGCCGGCCTCGCCCCTGGGGGCCGCGGCGCTCTCCGTCGCGGTCTTCGGCGACCCCGACGGCGACGGCGTCCCCGACGTTCTCGTCGGCACCCTCGAGGACGGGGCGAGCGCGCGGAGCTTCCGCTACGACGCGGCGAGCGGGGCCCTCGTGGTCCACGCCGTGGCAGGGCTCCCGGCGACGGCGACGGTGCGCGGCATCGTCGACCTCGACGGCGACGGCCGCGACGACGTGCTCGCTGGCACGACGCCCGGCGCCGACCAGTCGAGCTCCCTCGTGGTGCGCTGGGGCGGTGATGCGGGGTACGTGCCCCTCGCACCGTCGACGGCGGGCAACAGCCGCCAGGCCCTCACCCTCGACGACGTCGACCGCGACGGGTGGCTCGACCTGCTCCTGGGCGCGGGCGGCGCGGACTGCTCCCAGCACTCGATGGTGCGGGCGCTCCTGCAGACCGGGCCGCGGACCTTCGTCGAGCGCGCCGGCCTCGTCGCGGCGTACGGCAAGATCGACGACGGAGTCATCGTGACGGGACCGCTCGGCGGAGCGCGCGTCGTGGGCGTCATCGGAGCCCCGAACGCGTGCACCCCGGCGCCGCCGCTCTTCTACGCCGAGGGTCCTGTCGACACGGACGGCTACCCGACGTTCGGTGCGACGGCGATGGCCGCGCTGCCCACCGGCGGACCGATGGGCGCCACCCTCGCCGACCTCGACCAGGACGGCTTCTTCGACCTCGCGGTGGCCCTCGACCCCATCGTGGCGATGTGGCGCGGCGGTGCGACGGCGCCGCTCGGGGCGGTGCCCAACGCGGGCGGTCTGGCGTCCTTCGTCGGCCACCTCGGCGTGCTCGAGAAGCCGTGGGCGATGGCGTTCGCCGACCTCGACCTCGACGGCATGCCCGACGCCATCGTCACGCACGGCAACCACGTGATCGCACCGACGGAGCTTCCCATCGGCCTGCAGTGGACGTCGGTGCACCTGCACGGCGCCGGGGGCTTCTGCTTCAGCGAGGTCGACGGCGCGCTCGGGCTCGGCCGCGAGGGCGACTGGCGCACGCTGGCCGTCGGGGACCTCGACGCCGACGGCGACGCCGACTTCGCCGTGGGCGGCCGCGGCATCTCCGCGCGGGTCTACCGCAACGACCTCGACACCGGGCGCCACGGGATGTCGCTGCGCTTCGCCGGCACCACGAGCAACGCCCTCGGCATCGGCGCCGAGGTGGAGGTCCGCCGAACGCCCACGGCGACGGCGCAGCACTTCCTCGTCGGAGGCTACGCCCCGCCGATCGTGGTGACGACGCCACTCGTGTTCGTGGGCCTCGCCGACGCGACCGCCGCGGACACGGTGACCGTGCGCTGGCCGTCGGGGGTGGTCCAGGTGCTCCACGGCCTCGCGGCGGGGGCGATGCACACGATCACCGAGCCGCGGGTGCTCGCGGTGGAGCCTGCGGCGCGGCATCTTCCGGCCGGCGGGGCGGGGCGCGCGCGGCTGCGGGTGCGTCCCGGCGACGCGCCGGACGCGTGGAGCGCGGGCGCGCAGGTGACGTTTCGCATCGTCGCGGGCGGCGGGACGCTGGGCGCCCCGACCGTGGTGGACCACGAGACGGTGGTGGAGCTCACGGCGCCGGCCAGCCCCGGGTCGACGGTGCTGGAGGTGCTCGTCGACGGCGTCCCGCTGGGGGTTCGACCGCGGCTCTGGTGGGACTGAGCTTCGATGCGGCGCCGTCAGCGCGCGCGCAGCGCCGGGCTCGCCACGTGGCGCGGGGCGTCGGGGCGGGTGATGCGCTCGGCGAGGGCGTCGACGATGGCGTCGGTGAGGCGCATCGCGGCGAGGCCGTCCTCGGCGCGCACGCCGGGGGCGACGACCTTGCGCAGCGCGGCGTCGCGAAAGGCCTCGAGCATGCCCTCGACGTCGCTCCCGCGCTCCACGGAGGTCTCGCGGTCGCCTTGCGGCGTGTCGTGCTCGAGGGTCTCCGACGGCCCCTCGCGGCGCCAGGTCACGTGCCGCCGCTGCGCCGCCTCGAGCACCACCTCGTCGACGCTCCGGGAGGCCTCGCCGTCGAGCACGATCTCGCCGACGGCCCCGCCGGGGAACGTGAATTCCGCGCGGATCCACGTCGGGCGGTCGCTGCCGCGGGCGTCGACGCGGACGAACGCCGGGGCGCCCGGTCCCAGCGCCGCGAGCAGGTACGCCGAGTGGTACAGGGGCTGGAAGAGCGCGTCGCGGCTCCACGCCTTGGGCGCGTCCGGGGCGTTGGGCGGGAAGCGTCGCGCGCACGCCACGCGGCGCAGCGACGGCAGCGAGCCCTCGTCGATCATGGCGCGCAGCCGCCGCACGCCGGGGGCGAAGAGCATCACGTGCGCGGCGACGACGGTGCTCCGCGCCGACCACGCGACGATCTCCTCGGCCTCGGCCAGGGTGCGTGCCAGGGGCTTCTCGACGAGCGCCGGCAGGCCCCGGTCGACGGCGACGCGCGCGAGGTCGCGGTGCGCCACGGTGGCCGCGGCGATGACGACGGCGTCGGGGCGGGTGGCGTCGAGCAGCGCGGCGGCGTCGGCCTCGCGGCGCAGCCCCGCGAAGGGGGCCGGGTCGCGGTCGAGCACGTGCGGCGACGCCACGCCCACGACCTCGAGGCCGCGGACGTTGCGCGCCGCCCGGAGCAGCCGCTGGGCGTGCGGTCCGGACCCGAGGAGCGCCACGCGGAGCACGCGCCCGTCATCGTTGCGGAGCACGGGCAGGCGCCGGGGCTCCGGCGGGAGCGAGGGCTCCGGGAGCGCGACGGTGTCGTCCTGGGGGCGCGGCGCCATGCGGAGCGCCGGCGGGGCCTCGTCGAAGTGCCGGGGCGGGCGGAACACCGCGAGGCGCGCGACCTCCTCGCGGGTCAGCGGCCGCCCGGGCACCGCCACGAGCTCGTCGAAGCCGTAGCGCGCGGCGTAGGGCTTCCAGAGCCCGACGCAGGCGCTGGAGAAGCGGCACTGCGCGCACTGCGGCCCGCGGACCTTCTGCGGCTCGTCCTCCGAGAGGGCCTGCGAGGCGTGCCGGCAGAAGTCGCTCCAGGGGGTGAATTCACCTAGAAAACAAGGCGGAATTCCCTGGCGCGAGCCGACGGTGAAGGGCGCCCCGCGGGCCTCGAGGACGGCCATCGCGCGGCGCAGGTACGGGACGACGGCGGAGATGCGGGGCACCAGCGAGGCGTTCTCGAGGGCCTTGAACTGCGGCGTGACGAACGCGAAGGAGATGGCGACGCGGGCGCCCCAGGTGGAGCTCACGAACTCCGCGAAGCGCGGCAGGTAGGCGTAGTTGACCGACGTGATGACGTGGTTGACGGCCACCGCCACGCCGGCGTCGAGGAGCGCGTGGATGGCGCGCACGGTGCGCTCCCAGTCGCCCACCTTCGACGTCGCGCGGCGGTTCAGGAGCTCGTCGTGGGCGTGCAGCGACACGAAGGCCTTGTCGAGGCCCGCCGCGGCGAGGGGGCGCACCTTCTCGGGGCCGTCGAGGAGCACGCCGTTGGTGACGATCTCGATGGAGCCGATGCCGAGGCGCGAGGCCGCGGCGATGTAGTGCACGAGGTCCTTCGAGAGCGTGGGCTCGCCGCCGCCGAAGGACACGTACGACACCCGCGAGCGGGCCATGCGCGCGATGCTGCGGAGCATCTGGCCCGAGTCGCGGAAGATGTTCTCGGTGGTCTCGTTGGCGCTGCAGAACGGGCAGTCCTGGTTGCAGTGGATCGTCGGGCGGAGCACCCGGTTGACGGTCTGCGCGGCGGCGCGGCGGTGCGACGACTGCCACTCGCGGCGCGGCGTGGTGCGCTGGTCGAAGAGCTTGCGCGGACGCTCGGCGAAGGGCGCGAGGCCCAGGGAGCCGTTCGCCTCGGCGCACGCGTCGCTGGGGCCGAGGCAGTAGGCCCGCACGGCGCAGGTCGCGCACGCCGCCGGCTGGCCGAAGCCCGGGCGCCGCGAGACCGGCTTGCGGGGGTTGAACTGGTAGCTCCGCGCGTGCTCCTCGTCGTGCCCGAGCACGCAGAGCGGGATCGCGTCGAACTCGTGGAGCTGCGTCTTCACCCCGAGGGTGCCGGCCAGCGTGAAGGCCTTGCGCAGCGCCGCGCGCACCTCGTCCCAGGGCGGCGGCGCCAGCATCGGCGGCACGGACCGCACCGGGGCGTACACGCGCAGCGAGGCCAGCGACGGCACCGCGCGGTGCGCCAGCTTCAAGAGCTCGGACAGGTCCTGCAGCCGCGTGGGGAGCAGCGGGGCTTCGATGGAGACGCTCACGCCCGCGGCGTCGAAGGCCCGCATGGCGCGCATCGCCTCGACGAGGGCCCCGGCGCGCCCGGCGACGCGGTCGTGCACCGGCGGCGCGTGCGAGAACAGCGGCACCACGACCCCGCGCAGCCCCGCCGCCGCGAGCGCCCGGGCCGCCTCGGGGGTGGTGTTGCGCACGCCGTGCAGCACCGCCCGCACGTCGCCCCAGCCCGCCTGCTGCGCCGCCGCGAGCACCGCCGCGAAGAGCGGCGACTCCATCGAGGCCCCGCGGAGCACGAGGCGCTCGCCGCCGTCGCGCACGCCCAGCGGAACGCCCTGGGCGTCGGCCGGCGAGGGGTGCTCCGCGCAGTCGCACACGAGCGCGCAGCGCTGCGTGCAGGGGTCGCCGAGGTACGTCTGCAGCATCGCGCGGGCCATGAGCGCGCCATGATGCACCGGCGATCCCCGGAGGCCCACCCGCGTCGCCTTGACGCCCCCCCCGGTGCTCCCATACTGCCCGCAGATGGCGTCCTCGGAGGTCCGGATCAACCTGTTCCAAGGGGACCGCCTCGCGTACCGCTTCTGCACGCCGGACTGGCGGGCGTCGCGCGCGCAGGTTCCGTTGGCGGCGGTGCTGGCCCAGGTCGACGCCGTCGACGCGACGCGGTGCCAGCAGCTCGTGCTGGGCGAGGCGCCGCTCGACCACCCGGACCTCGACGCCGTGCTGGCGCGCTGCCGCGAGCGCGGTCTGCGCGGGCTGACGGTGGAGACCGACGGCCGTCCGCTGGCCCGGGACGGGGTGCTCGAGGGGCTGCGCGCGCGTGGCGTGACGAAGGTCTTCGTGGTGTGCGGCGGCGCGCGGCGCAGCGTGCACGAGCAGACCATGATGGACGAGGGCTGCTACCTCGAGGCCATGGAGGGCCTGAAGCGCGCGGCGGCGAGCCCGCTGGATCTCTACGTCGTGGTGCCGGTGATCCGCTGGACCGTGCGCGACCTCGACCCGCTGCTGGAGTGGGCGCGGGGACTGCCGGGCGGGGTGAAGGGGTTCCTGCTGGCGCTGCCCGAGACCGGGCAGGTGGCGCCGCCGCTGCGCCGCGTGCTGCTGTCGTACGCCGAGCAGGCGAAGGCCGCCGCGCGGGTCTTCGACGAGTGCCGCCGGTGGAAGGTCGAGTGGGGCTTCACGACGCGCCGGGGCGTGCTCCCGTGCGCCGCGCAGGGCGCCCTCGACCGCTTCGGCGGGGTCTTCTTCGACCGGGTGACGTACCTCCGGCACGCGCAGGCCGAGACCTTCGTGCGCGTGGCCGCGTGCCACGGCTGCTCCATGAGCCAGTCGTGCCAGGGCGTCGAGGCCGCCTACGCCGAGGCCTTCGGGGTGCAGTCCCTCGCCCCGGTGCCCCTCGAGGTCTCCATGGACTGGAACCTCAAGCGCGCGAACACCCTCGAACGCCGGGATTTCAAGAACATCTCGGACTTCGACAACGACGCCGCGGACAACGGCCGGTCGCTGATCCGCATCAACGGCCACTGCAACATGTCGTGCGCGTTCTGCTTCGTGGACCGCACCGTGCCGGACTTCGCCGCCGCCGACGTCCTCGCGCAGATCGAGCGCATCGCGCAGCGCGACCCGTCGCACCTGGTGCTCTCCGGCGGCGAGCCGACGCTGCACCCGGCGCTGCCGCGGTTCATCGCGCGGGGGCACGAGCTGGGGTTCCGCACCATCGAGATCCAGACCAACGGGGTGAAGGCGGCGGTGCCCGAGTACGCGAGCGCCCTCGTCGACGCCGGGCTCACGAAGGTGACGGTGTCGCTGCACAGCGTCGACCCCGAGCACTCGGACAAGATCACGCGGCTGCCCGAGGGCTTCCGCAAGACCCTCGCGGCGATGCACAACTTCCGGCGGCTGGGCGTGCTCACGCAGGTCGCGCACGTCATCACCAAGGACAACTTTCGCGAGCTGCCGCAGACGGTGCGGTTCCTGCGCGAGGAGTTCCCGGAGCGCGAGGGGCACCTCAGCATCTGCTTCGGCGTCGCGCAGCCCATCAGCGACCTCGTCTACAACTGGGTGATCCCGCGCTTCGACGAGATCGCGCCGTTCATGCGCGAGGCGCTCGACTACTGCCTCGAGACGCGCGTGGGCTTCGGCGGCATGATCGGCCAGGGCGGCTACCCCCCGTGCATGCTCGGCGGCGACCTCCGGTACTACCGGGAGAACCTCCGGAACATCTACCGCAGCAGCGACTGGCAGGATCAGTTCCACAAGTCGCCGCGGTGCAGCGGGTGCAGCTTCGACCCGTACTGCCTCGGGGTGCGGAAGCTCTACGTCGAGACCTACGGCGACGCCGAGCTCGTGCCCTTCACCGCGTCGCTCCCGCCGCCCCCCGATCGCCCCGCGGCGCCCGGGGCCGACCCGCAGCTGGTGACGATCCGCCGCAAGGGCGAGGCGTCGGTGCGGTCGTGAGGCCCCCGTCGCCGCGCGTCGCCGTGGCATGAGCCCGTCGCCCCGCCCCGTCGAGGCCCTCGCCGCGGACCTCTTCGCCCCGCTGCTCCGCGCGCAGCCCGAGGGTTCGCGCTGGGTGGCGCTGAGCCACGACACCGAGCAGGGCCTGAACCTCACGCTCGCCGACGGCGACCGCGTGCTGCTCTTCGAGTTCGACGCCCGCGACGACGCCCGCGAGTGCTGGGCGCGCACGCGGCGCTTCAACGTGTGCGTGCGCCCGCGCTTCGGGAGCGCCGAGCTCACCGAGGCCGAGCGCCGCCTCGCGTCCGGCGTGCTCGCCGTGGTGCGCCAGCGCGAGCAGCGCCTCCCGCTCTGGGAGGAGCGCTCGCAAGCCTCGCGGCCCAGCGCCGTGCGCGAGGTGTCGGCGTCGCAGGTGCTGATCCCCGAGGGGCGCGGGCAGTATTACCTGAACCCGTATGCGGGCTGCATGATCGGGTGCCCGTTCTGCTACGTGGGCGACCGCGCGGACTTCTCCCGGGCGCTCGAGGGCCAGCCGAGGCTGCCGTGGGGGCGCTGGGTCGACGTGAAGGTCGACGCCCCGGAGGTGCTGCGCCGCGAGATCGGCCGCTTCGCGCCGGGGCCCGTGCGGCTGAGCCCGATCCTCACGGACCCGTACCAGCCGCTGGAGCGCACCTACCGCGTGACCCGGCGGTGCCTCGAGGTGCTGCTGGAGCACGGGTTCTCGCCGGTGATCCTCACGCGCGGCGCGCGCATCGTCGAGGACCTGCCGCTGCTCGCGCGCTTTCCGCGGGCGGCGGTGGGGCTCTCGATCCCGACGGACGACGACCGGGTGCGGGCGCGCTTCGAGCCCGGCGCGGACCCCATCGAGGAGCGCCTCGACGCCCTGGCGCGGCTGCGGGCGGCGGGGCTTCGCACCTTCGTCGCCGTGCAGCCCATGCTCCCGATGGACCCGGCGCGGCTGGTGGCGCTCACGGCGCCGCACGCGGGGGTGGTGCGCATCGACCGGATGTACGAGCTCGCGCGGGCGGCGGAGCTGTACGAGGCCGCGGGGTGCCCCGAGGCCATGACCGACGCGTTCTTCGCCGAGACCGGGGCGGCGCTGCGGGCGGGCTACGCGGCGGCGGGCGTGCGCGTCGACGACCTCGACGAGATGACCCCGCTGCTGGGCGACGGACGGGGGGCGGTGCTCCCTTGGCGACCGTCGGGGGCGGGCGCATGATCCCGCGCGGCGCGGGATTCCCCGCGAAGCACACGGAGAGACTACGCATGAGCTTGGTGATGAGGTCCTGGACGGCGGTGGTGATGGCAGGGGCCCTCGCGGCCTGCGGATCGGGCTCGTCGACGGCGACGGATGCCGCGGTCGCGACCGACGTGACGTCTCCGACGGACACCGGGAGCACGACCCCGACGGACACCGGGGGCACGACGCCGACGGATGCCGGGACCGCGACGGACACCGGGAGCACGACGCCGACGGATGCCGGGACCGCGACGGACACCGGGAGCACGACGCCGACGGATGCCGGGAGCATGACGGACACCGGGAGCACGACGCCGACGGACACGGGCATCGCGCCCGGCGACGCCGCTCCCCCGAGCGACGCGGCGTCCGGTCCGCCTTCGGTGAGCGGCACCCTCACGGACAACGGCACGGCCATCGTGGGCGCGACGGTGGCGTTCGTCGGCGTGACGCCGCCGGTCACCACGACGACGTCGGCCACCGGCGACTGGACGCTGCCGGCGACGCCGGGGCAGTCGGTGTGGGTGCGCGCCACGGCTGCGGGCTATCGCACGGTGCAGCGGGGCCACACGGTGCCCGCGAGCGCCGTGACGAACTTCAACTTCGAGGTGGTGAGCGCGGCCAACGCGGCGCAGATGTTCATGCTCCTGGGCACGTCCGAGGACACCTCGAAGGGCATCCTCGTGGTGAACTTCAACACGGCGGACACCGGCACCAACGCCCCGGGCTTCAGCGCGACGATCAGCACCACGAGCGGCAGGCCCGTCGCCATCGGCGGAGGCCGTCCGCAGGTGAGCAACATCAGCACCGGCGGCGACAACGCGCTGATCTTCACGAATGTCCCCCCGGGGTCCGTGACCGTGACCCCGGTGGCCGCGGCGGGCTTCACCTGCGCCCTGGCGCCCAACGCCATCGCCGCCCAGCGCGTCGAGGCGCAGGTGATGACGGTGGTGACCTTCCGCTGCCGCTGACGCCGGCGCGCCCCCGTCCCGGCGGCGGGGGAGTGCGCTACCCTTCCGGCGTGCTCGACGACGCCGGCAAGGCCTCGATGCTCCCGTTGCTCGACTGCAACGCGCGCTGCCCGTTCTGCTCGACGCGGGTCTACTCGGACCAGGGCGTGCACTCGCCGGGCGATTTCAAGCGCAACGAGCTTCGGCCCATCAAGCAGTACACGCAGACCTTCGAGGAGGTGCAGCAGCGGTACGACGAGATGCGCGCGCGGGGCATCGACCGCTTCACGCTGCAGGGCGGCGAGCCCACGCTGTGGGAGCCCCTCGCGGCGATCCTCGCGTACGGCTGGCAGGTCGGGGCGACGCAGCAGGTGATCGTCTCCAACGGCATCCGCTTTCGCGACGCGGCCTACGCGGAGCGCATCGTCGCCGCGGGGCCCTCGACCATCGTGCTGAGCATCTTCGGCGGGCGCGCCGCGACGCACGACGGGTCCGTGGGCGTGCCGGGCGCCTTCGACGACGTCGAGGCGGGCTTCGCGCACCTTCTCGCGGCCACGAAGCGCCACGGCGGACGCACCTCGCTGATGGTGCAGATCTCGCTGCACGCGGAGAACCACCGCGAGCTGCCGGAGACCGTGCGGCACTGGCACGAGCGGGGCGCGCAGGATTTCAGCGTGCGGCTGCTGCGCGAGACGCTGAACATCACGCGGGGGCCGGACCGTTGGCTCTTCGACCTCGCGGAGCTGCGCGATCCGCTCGAGCGGACCCTCGACTACGTGCGGCCCCGCGGCGACATCCACCTTCGGTTCTCGGAGGTGCCGTACTGCCTGCTGTCGCCGTCGTACCTCGGCTTCGTGCTGCGCGACGTCGGCAGCAACCCGAACCTCTTCGCGCCGCACCGCGACGTCACCCGGCACTTCGACGCCGAGGTGCGCAGGCCCGAGAAGGAGCTCGCGCCGGAGTGCGCCGCATGCGACCTGCGGGGAGGCTGCGTGACCCTCGAGGACGCGCACCGTCCCCGCTTCACCGGGCGCCTCGCGTCGGTGCTGGTCGCCCCGCGGGTGCGGGAGCTCGCGGGGTGCACGGGCTCCGAGGCGCTGCACCTGCGCCCGTTCTTCGACCTCGGCGAGCGCCTCGCGTCCTTCGGCGTTCCGGCGGAGCACGCCGCCGGGCTCGCGACGGCGTACCGCACCGCGCTCCAGACCCTCGCCCCGCAGGAGGCCGCCGACGAGGTGCTCCCCGCCGCGGACCGCGCCGCGCTTCGGGCCCTCGCCGCGCGTCACCCGGGCGCGCACGCCGAGGTGGGCGTGGTGACCCTCACGGACCTGCACGCCCGCGGTCCGCTCTCCGGCGACCGGCGCGAGACGCTCGAGCGGCTGCAGCGATCGGCGCCGGCGGCGTGGGTCCGCACGCTGGCGTATCTGGAGCGGCAGGCCGAGTGCGTGCTGCGCGTGCGCGAGCTGATGGTGTTCGCGGACCGCCGCGAGCCCCCCGCGTCGGGAGCGCTCCGCGTCGTGCTCGTCGTCGACGACCACGTGCTCGATGCGCAGACGGCGGTGGCGATGGTGCGCACCCTGCTCGCCGACCCCGTCGCCGGCTCGTCTCCCGAAGCCGCGGTCTAGAACTTCGCGAAGGGCGAGACCGCGAGCCCCGTCTTCGCCGCGAGCGCCTTCATGAACGCCTCGTGGTCCTCGACGGAGATCCAGAGCTGCTGGGCCTCGACGACGGCGATGACGTGCGCCTTGACGGGGGTCTTGAACGCGATGTTGACGACCCCGTCGGTGGAGCCGACGACGCCGACGCCGTGGTGCGCGAGCTTGACGCCGAGACCTCCCCACCAAGGCCACTCCGACGGCGCCACGGAGGCCACCGCCGACAGCGGGATCACCTCGTGGAACCACCGTCCCATGGAGACCTCGAGCGTCGTCTCGCCGACCTCGACCCAGGACGTCTCGGGGTTGACCCCGAAGGTGTGGAGCACCGGCTCGAGGAGAAAATTCTGGCTGATCTTGATGGGGAAACGCATGGTTGCGAGAGCGAACACCCGCCGGGTGCCGCGGTCAACGGGCGGTCCTGGGATCCGCCGGGATCGACCGCTCCACGTCCCGCCTGCGCCGCCGCAGTCCGAGCAGCGCGACGAGCGCGAAGCCCCCGGGCATCCGAAGCCTGCCCCGCGTCGCACGGCATCCGCAGCCGCCGCTGTTCGCGCTGGCTCGTGCGGGGCTGCCCGCATCGCCCACATCGCTGAACGAGCCGGCATCGGGCGCATCGACGACCTCGGGCGCGTCGCCCGCGTCGCCGCCATCGGAGCCCGCATCGGACACGCTGGCGTCGAGGGTCACCGGGGTGCTCGTCACGAGCAGCGCCACCAGGGCGCCCGTCGGACGGTCGAGCGTCAACGGGCGGCTCCGCGTCGCGCCGCTGACGAGGTCGGTGATCGTTCCGTCGGCGGGGAGCGTCACGCGCACGCCCATGCGGGCCGTCATCGCGGTGTTCACCACCCCGTAGTAGGTGCCGTTGGCGGGCGTTCGGATCTCGCGCACCGCCACCGCGGCATCGCTCGCGGCGCCGTCGAGGCGCGTGCTCGGCAGCGCCGGGAGCGCGAGGAACGCCGCGTTGAACGCACGCATCAGCTCGGGCGCCCCGCGGTTGAAGGAGTTCGACGCCAGGTAGCCCAGGTACGTCGGATCGCCCTGCGCCACCGCGCGGGCCTCGGCCAGCATGGTGTGGTCGCCGCCGCGGTCGACGTCGGTGACGTAGTAGCCGAAGCGCCCGCTCATGGGCCAAGAGTTGTACGAGCCGCTGGCCTGATCGGCCGTCGCGTTGCCCGTTCCGTCGTCTTCGTTGAGCGGAAAGTGCCGGATCATCGCCATGCCGCTGGGACCTCGAAAGCGGTCGAGGAGCGCCGCGCTCGCGACGGAGAACTGCGGTCCGAAGGGCGCCGTGAGCAGCACGCCGTCGGTGCTGCGGTAGTGGTCCACGTCGGCGGGCGGCGCGCTGTGAAGCTCCTCGCCGGACCATGAATACCCTGCCTGCTCGAGGCCCTCGGCGGGGGTGAGCTCGGTGATCGCGCGGCCGAAGCGCCCGTCGGCGACGAAGTCGTCCCAGAGCACCGGCGGAAAGCGCCATTGCGTGACACCGGGTGCCGACGTGAAGGCGTTCCAGCCCGAGACGTCGTCGGTGGCCACGCGGTCCATGGTGAAGCGCGCGATGAGCCCTTCTTGATGGTACGGCGTGAAGAGGATCGTCGCGTCGGACACCCCGTTGCCGCGAAGGTGGTCACGCAGGGCCACGAGGAACGCGCGGCGCTTCGCGAACCACCAGTCGTAGTAGCGTCCGAGCAGCGCCGGGTCGCCGCGGAGGTCGGCGCGGGTGACGGCCGTCCCCCCGTTGGCCTCGGCGGCGAAGCGCGCCAGCGTCTCCGTGGCGAAGCTCATCGGGAGCTCGGTGAAGCGCGTGCGAAACCACGCCCCCAGGAAGTGCGCGCGGTCGCGAAAGCGGATCACCGTGGCGTCGAGCAGGGCGCGCGCGTCGTCGAGGGCGGCCGGGTCCGTCACGTCGGCGCAGGAGCCCTCGACCCACCAGAAGCCCGTGTACTGGTCGTGCTCCGAGAGCGGGTGGCAGTGGTGCTGGCGGCCGTAGGTGGGCAGCGAGCACGCCCGGCGCGTCACGCCCGCAGGCAGGTACTCGGTCTCGCAGCGGTAGCGCGCGTCGAGGGCCGCCGCGCAGAACGCGTTGCCCGCGGCGTCGGTGGAGGGGCAGTCCACCGGGCCCGGTGTCGAGTAACCCAGGGCGCCGGTGTATTCATAGTACGGGAGCACGTCGAGGCCCCAGTGCGTCGCGCGGTCGAGGGCCGACGCCCAGAGCGACGACAGCGCGGTGCTCGCGTACCAACGGTCGCCGCCGTGCGGAGCGCTGTCCCAGCCCTGGTTGTAGCCGAATTCGAGGAGGTCCTTGGCGAAGGTGTCGATGCCGAGAAAGCGCGCGAGGCGCATCTTGTAGTCGAGCCAGGTCACCGGGTCGGCGGTGGCGCGGGGGCACGTCGCCGGGGCGTTTCCGGCGAGGCACATGGCCGTGCCGTCGCCCATCTCCTCGCGCCAGAACGTGTGCCTTCGCGGAAGCCCCGAGGGCGGGTAGCGCACCGCCAGGTCGTACGTCGCCGGAGAAGGCACCTCGAAGAGACGGATGTGACCAAACGCCGCGCCGAGCTCCCGGGGATTGCCGCGCGCGCCGAACTGTCCGAGGGCCACCCAGAAGCCCGTGGAGGGGTCGTCGGGGCGGCGCAGGGTGTCCTCGCCGCGGGCGCCGGCGAGGGCCTGGAAGCGGTCGTGGAGATAGAAGAGAACCCGGTATTGCCGCCAGCGGTTCGAGGTCGGATAGCGCAGGCTCTCGGGGTTGGGATAGGCGTATTGCTCTCGGTAATCGCCGAGGGCGGTGCCCGTGGCGACGGTGCGCGTCTGGTCGGCGCCGCGGTTCAGGATCGCGAGGGTGCGCGGTCCGTCGTCGGGGTAGTCGACGACGAGGAGGTAGGCGCGCCCGGCGACGAGGCCGCGGCCGGCGCCGACGCGGTAGGCGACGGTGCGCGCGCCGTCGAGGGAGGGCGCCAGCACCCGCGCGGGGCTTCCGAGGATCGTCTCGACGTGCGACGCGCCGGCGGGGCCCTCGACGTGCTCGTGGGTGTCGGTGGCCGACGTCGGGTCGACGTCGTCGACGAGCGGGAGCATGCCGAAGGGCTCGCCCGCGGGGCCGAGGGGCTGTGCGCCCAGAGGCAGCGAGGCGAGCAGCAGCGAGGTGGCCAGGGCGCGTGCGGCGCGGTCTCGGACGAGGTTCACCGAGGCACCGTACCGTCGGTGCTAGCATTCCGCGAAGCGCCCGTTGTCACGCAAGATCCTCCACGTTCACCTCGGCGGCGCGTGCGACCGTCGCTGCGGGTTCCTCTGCGACTGCGCCGCGCACCCGACGCCGCTGGACCCGCACGGCCTGCCCGAGGGCCTCCGCGGCGGCGGCGAGCGCCTCGAATTGCGCGGGTGCCCGGCGCGCGCCCCGCAGCTCGCGGGCGTCCTCGCGGCGGCCCGGAGCGCGGGGTGGAGCGACGTTCGCGTGCGCACCCACGGCGGTCCGTTCACCGAGGCCGACGGCGCCGCGCGGCTCGCCGGGCAAGGGGTGCACGGCGTCGTGGTTCCGCTGTTCTCGCAGGTGTCGGCGGTGCACGACCGCCTCGCGGAGCGCCCCGGGGCCCTCGTCGACGCGCTGCGGGCGATGCGCGCCCTCGACGCCGCCGGCGTGCGCGTCCACGTCGAGACGCCGCTGCTCTCGCCGCGCGTGCAGGACCTCCCCGCGGTGCTCGACCTCGCCCGCCGCGCCGTGCCCGCGCTCGCGAGCTTTCGCGCCCACGCCGTGCCCGGCGCCCTCCCCCCGGCCGTCGCGCCGGCGTCCTGGGAGGTGCTGCGCGCCCCCCTCCGCGAGGCCTTCGCGCGGGCCCGGGAGCACGGGGTGGCGGCGAAGATCCACGACTTCGACGGCGTGCCGCTCTGCGTGCTCGGCCACGACGACGATGCTTCGACGACGTACCAGTTCAACCCCCGGCGCCCCGTGGCGCCCCGTGCGGGCTTCGCGCAGCTCGCGCCCTGTGCGTCGTGCGCGGTGCGGGCGCACTGCCTCGGCCCCCTCGAGGGCTACGCCGAGGACCACGGCGACGCCGGCCTGCGCCCCTTCGCCGCGCGCCCCCGCAGGCTCTTCGAGCAGCGCACCACGCCGCGCCGCGCGTGGACCGACGCCCACCGCGCCGCCGCCTCGCGGGTCGTCAACCGCGTGCTGCGCCCCACCATCCACTGCAACCAGGACTGCAGCTTCTGCAGCGCCAACGAGACCTCGGAGAACGTGATCCCGGATTCCGGGGTCATGCTGCGCCGCATCGCGCGGCTGGCCCGCTCGGGCGTGCGGGTGATCTCCTTCGGCGGGGGCGAGCCGACGCTCTCCCGGGACCTCGTGCACTACGTCCGGGCCGCGTCGCGGCTCGGCGTCGCGCAGGTGGAGCTGGTCACCAACGGCGTGCGCCTCGATGGTCCCGAGAAGGTGCGCCCCCTCGCCGAGGCCGGGCTCACCCGCGCGTTCGTGTCGCTGCACGGCCACGACGAGGCCCTCTCGCGCCGCGCCACGGCGAAGATCGGCGACTGGGAGCGCACCGTGCGCGCCGTCGACGCGCTGCTCGACGCGGGCGTGGCCGTCGACGTCAACCACGTCATCACCGCGGTGAACCACCCGTACCTCGCGCGCTTCGCGGACTTCGTGGCCGACCGCTGGGGCGGCCGCGTGGGCATCTCCTTCGCGTTCGTCACCCCGCAGTTCAAGGCCCTCGAGGACGCCGCGCAGATGCCCCGCATCTCCGAGGTGCGGCCCTTTCTCCGGCGCGCCATGCGGCGCCTCGAGGCGCGGCGGAACCCCTTCGTGGTCGGCTCGCGGCAGGGCATTCCACCCTGTTTCATGGGCGAATTCACCGCCTGGAACGACTTCGTCAGCTCCGCCCCGCAGGCCATGGCCGAGGACGAGCCCCAGAAGGTCCGTGGTCCGCAGTGCGGGCGGTGCCGCTTCGCGCCGGTGTGCGCGGGGCTCTGGAGACCCTACGCCGCGCGCCACGGCTTCGACGAGCTCGTGCCCGTGCCCGGCGACCCGCTCACCGACGAGGAGACGGCGCACCTCGCGGTCCGCGAGCCGCCGCGGAGCTTCGACGACGTGCACCCGGCGCTGCGCACCACGCCCGACGCGCGGGACCTCGCCGACGACGCCGTCGAGCCCGCGGAGCCGTCGCCGGAGCCGTCGCCCGCGACGTCGACGGTGCGGAGGCTGCCGGTGCTCCACGACGCGCCGGGCGTGCGCGCGGTGCTCCTCGGCGCAGGACCGTATGCGCAGCGCCTGCTGCGGGCCTCGCGCGGGGTGCCGGGGCTCGCCTTCGTGGGCGTCGCCTCGCCGCACGTGCTCGACCGCGACCCGGGTCCCTTCGCGGGCCTCGCGCGGCACGCCGACCCCGCGGCGCTGCTCGACGCGCTGCGCCCCGGCGCCGTCGTCGTCGCGGCGGCCACGGCGGCGCACCTCGCGCTGGCGCGCCTCGCGGTGGAGCGCGGCCTCCCGGTGCTCGTCGCCGGCCCCCTCGCGCACACCCTCGACGAGGCCGAGGCCCTGGTGCAGTGCGCCTCGCTCGCGCCGCTCATGGCCGCCTCGGAGGCCCTCTTTTCCCCCGGAATCCTGGCGCTTCGCGAGCGCGTGGCCGACGGTGGGAGCGCTCCTCCGCGGCGCGTGCAGTGCGTTCGCCGCTGGACCGCCCTGGACCCCGACGCCCCCCCATCGTGGAGCCGCGAGGGCCTCGCCCGCCCGCTCCACGACGCCGCCGCGCGCCTCGTGGCCTTCGGCGCGGGCGAGCCGTCGTTGCTGCGCGTGGAGCTGCGGGGAGCGTCCCGTCCGTCGTGGCTTCGGGCCGAGTTCGCGCTGGACCACGGCGCCGCCGGCGAGGTCGTGCTCGACGCCACGGCCGCTGCGGGGGCCGACGAGGTCGCGCTCTTCTCCGCGGACCGCGCGCGCCTCGCCTGGCGCCGCGACGACGACGGGGCGGAGACGCTGCTGCACGACACGCCGCTCGGCGAGCGCAGCACCTCGGCGCCCCCGCGGAGCCCCGCCGAGGCGATGCTCGAGGCGTTCCGCGAGGTGGTGGCGTCGGGACGGCCGGTGCCGACGACGGCGCTCCAGGGGCTCGCCGCGATGCGCGTCGTGCGTGCGGTGCTCGCGGGCGTCGCCGAGCGCACGGCGAACCCCGACGCGCCCCGGCACGTCGCCAGTCCCGCGCTGCGCGAGCGCTGAATCTCCTCCGGCCCCCGTCGGGTGCGCGCGGCCGTTCGTGCAGCGACGGGCGCTCTGGCCGTAGCATCGCGCCCCGCACCCCGTGACCGCCGCCGTACGCCCGCTCCCCGAAGGTTCGTGAGCCCGCGCCGCCGCCGCCGCGCCCGCAAGGCCGCCGCGCCCGCCCCGGCCCCGCGGAGCCTCGCGCACCCGCTGGGCGTGCTGCTGCTCCTCGCCCTCGTGCCCGCGCTCTTCGTGGGCTGGAAGGCCTTCTGGTTCCTCACCGACGACGCGCACATCGCGTTCCGCTACGTGGCGCAGTCCCGCGCGGGCCACGGGTGGGTCTGGAACGCCCCGCCGTTTCGCCCCGTCGAGGGCTACACGAGCTTCTTGTGGGTGGCCGTGCTCGACGTCGTGTGGCGCGTGACGGGCATCGCCCCGCCGCAGTCGGCGAACCCGCTGCTACTGCTCTGCGGCTACGGAACCCTCGCCGCGGGCCTCGCCATGGGCCTTCGCGCGCCCCTCCCCGCACGCCTCGCGCCGCACCGCCTCGCGCTGCTGGGCCTGGCCCTCGGCGCCGTCGTCGCCAACCGCACCTTCCTCGCCTGGACGAGCTCGGGCCTCGAGACCTCGCTCTTCGACCTGCTCTTCACGCTCTGGATCGCCTTCGCCCTGGCCCTTCGCCCCGGCCACGACGGGGACCTTCGGCGCACCTCGGCGGCCGCGGCGCTGCTGGCCCTCACGCGCCCCGACGGCGTGCTCGCGGTGCTGGCGACGCTGGGCCTCGGGGTGCTCCCCATGGTCCGCGCGCGACGCTTCGAAGCACGGCGCCTCGCACCGCTGGCGCCGCTCCTGGCGGTCGTCGCGCACCTCGCATGGAGGCGCTGGTTCTACGGGGCGTGGGTTCCGAACACCTATGCCGCGAAGGTATCCGGCGCGTGGCCCGCGGCGGGGCTGCGCTGGGCGCTGTGCTTCGTGCTCGAGTACGCCCTGTGGGTGCCGCTGGCGCTCGGCGTCGCCGTGGCCTGGCGCGCGCGAAAGCGGGCTCTCGCGACGCTGCGCGACGCCCTGACGACGTCGCCCGGTTCCATCGCTGCGGCGGTCACGGTGACCGCGCACCTCGCCTACTACGTGCTCGTCATCGGCGGGGACCACTTCGAGTACCGCGTGCTGGCGTACACGCTCGTTCCGCTGGCGGCGGCCCTTCCGTGGCTGCTCGGACGCCTCGGCGCGCGCCCCGCGACGGCCTACGGCGTGGTGCTGTCCGCCTTCGCGCTGTCGCTGCCCATTCCCTGGACGCACTGGACGGCCACCCGCGGGCTGCGCACCCGCGCCGAGGCGAGCGTCATGCTGGTGCCCCTGGCGCCGCGCTTTCCGGCCCTCGCGCGCCCCTACGTGCAGGCCTGGGACGACCTTCAGGCCTGGATGATCCCGCACCTCGTGGGCACGCGGCACCAGGAGCACGCGGTGTTCTACGAGACGCTCCTCGCGCAGCGCACCGAGCACCCTGCGCCCGCGCGCCTCGCCGCGCCGCACGCCGTGTGGGTCACGACCATTCCCGGCACCATGAGCTGGGACCGCTCGGACCTCGACGTGCTCGACACCGGGGGCCTGAACGACCGGGTCATCGCGCGCTCGCCGCGGCGCGACGTGGTGATCCACAAGATGGCCCACGACCGGGCGGCGCCGCCGGGCTACGTCGACTGCTTTCGCCCCAACGTCGACTGGACCCCCGCGCCCTTTCGCGAGGACGCTCGCCCGTCGCCCCTCACCGACGCCGACGTGCGCGCCTGCGAGGCCCGCGCGTGGCCCGCCGAGGCGACGCCCCCGGAGACCCCGCTCCCCGCGGCCCCCGCGGGCTGGACCGTCACCGCCCGGGACGCCTTCGGCCACGCCGACCTCGACGGCTTCACCCGCGCCGTGGACCTCTTCGTGCGGCTCCCCTGGGACAACGCCGCGGCGGCTGTGCGGCGCCAGCCCTCGCGCGGCGTGCTGCTCCCCCGCGGAACGCCGGTGCAGGTGCTCGAGCACCACTGGCTCGCGGGCCGCGCCCGGGTGCGCGTCGCGGACCGTCCCGAAGCCCTCTGGGTGCTCTCCGAGCTGCTGCGCTGACGGGCGTTCGAACGCCTGGGCGTCCAGGCACCGAAGCGTCCAGACGCCCGAGCGTCCAGACGTGCAAGCGTTCTGCAGTCTAGACGTCTAGACGTCTAGATGCCGAGACGTCGGAACGTCCGGCGATGGCCTAGCGGCCGTCCCGGTTGCGCGAGCCCGGGGCGTTGTTCCAGCGCAGGTCGGGCATCGGGTGCTGCAGCAGCCGCGTGATCGTCTCGTGCTCGTCGAGGGGAGCGATCTGCTGCTGCACCCGCGAGGGCGTGCGCGGCATCGGACGCAGCACGAGAACGACGTGCGCCCGAGGGTCGAGCGTCGGCATCGGCGTCGGCGTCCGGTCGGGGCGCAGGTACACCGATCGCTCGCCCAGGCCGGTCAGCTCGCAGGCGAAGAAGACCTCGGCGCCGAGGGGCAGGCACACCTCGGCCACCCTCGCAGGAAGGCTGGCGAGGTTCCTCGATGGAAACACCACGAGCGGGACCTGGTACCCGGCCTGCAGATATTCGCCCAGGGTCTCCGCGAGGTCCCCTGGAAGGGTTCCGTCCTCGTCGAGGGTCCCCAGGAACATGAAGCGGTCGACGGGGAACGGAGCCCGCATCAACGCCATCGCGAGGGCCGACGACCCGCCGACGGTGCAGACGCGCAGCCTCGGTGCCATGCGCTCGGCGGCGTCCAGCAGCGCCTTGCCGGGATCGCAGAACGAGGGCACCCCCTCGTCGACGCCGAAGAGGCAGAAGTCTTCGCCCTTCGCGGTCAGCTCTTCCAAGAGAGCCGCGATCTTCGCCTTGTCTCCAGGGAGCGCGACGATGCGCTTTTGATCGGAAGGAATGCCGTGGAGCCGGAGAAGCTCCGTCGTCGCCCGCTCCTTTCCGCCCTCGACGAGGACGGTGCGCATGCGCCCGAGCGCCGCCACGGCCGACCGGCCGAGGTCCATGGGGTCACCGAGGTGGCCCGGGATCAGATGGAGCGTCGGCTCCGTCCTCCACACGACATCGCCAGGATCATTGTTCTGCAGGAGCCGTGTCACGTGACCGAGAAGGCCTCGCTCGGCCTCGGTCAGCGCCGGCTGGCGATCGTCGCGGGGCACGAGCAGGTTGAAGCTGCGGGTGCGCGCCGCGGCGGGCCGCTCCGATCGCGGCTCGAGAACGACACGAAAACCCGACGGTCCGAACCGGTAGTGGATCCGTTGCTCGTGCTCGGCGAGGGTCACCTCGTCCCAGGTGAACCCGTCGAGCACGCGCTCGTGGAGCCGCAGCGGCGCGAGAAGCTCTTCGGCCACCTTCGCATCGACCAGGAGTGCCACCCGGCGACGCTAGGCAGCACCGTCGGGAGTGTCAAACGGCCGCTGGGCAGGCCTTGGGCGCGGCGCGCGGGGACGCTACGATGGAACGGTGAGGTCCCGTCCGACGGTCCGTGGCGTGACGTGCGGGACGGGGCGGGGTCGGGGCGGCGGTGGGGCTCGCGCCTGGAGGACCCTCGCGCCGACGCTGGCCGTGGCGCTCTCCGCGGGCTGCAGCGAACTGCGCCGTGATCACTACCCGGATCACCCCGCGCTGCCGTTGTCGGGGAGCTTCGAGCTGGTGCCGGGTCTCTTGGGCACGCAGCCCCGCATGCTGGCGCTGGGGCGCTGCGACGACGACGACCTCCTCGACGTCGCCGAGGTCGGCGGCGACGACTCGGCGCCCTGGCAGACCGCCACGCGTGGTCCGCCGGCGATGCACCTCGGCAGCGCCGCGGGCTTCGTCGCCTCGGACGCCCTCGCGGGGCTCGCCGATCCCTTCGCCACGGGGCTCTTCAGCGACCTCGACGGCGACGGCCACGAGGACCTCGTGCTCGCCTCGGACGTGGTCGTGGTGCTCCGGAACCGCGGCGGCTGTCGCTTCGCGGACCCGGTGCGGGCCGGCGAGCACTCGGACCGCGGCGCCGTGCAGGTGCTGGTGACCGACGCCGACCTCGACGGCCTCGCGGACCTGGCCGTGGCCACCCGCGGATTCACCACGAACCCCTACCGGCTCCTCGTCGCGCGGGGCGACGGCACCTACGAGGAGTCCTCCGTCGCCGCCGCGCCGCTCGTGCTCCCGGCCGAGGGCCTGCGGCCGTTCTCGATGTTCCTCGACGACGTCGACGACGACGGGCGCATGGACCTCTTCGCCATGATCGACCTGCGGTCGTCGTGGTTCTCCTGGGGCACCGCGGCGGGCGCGGGGCACTACGCGCGCGACGACGGGCTGAGCTCGGTGTTCTCGCAGGCCGATCCGATGTCCGTGAACCCCCTCGATTTCGACCGCGACGGGCGCATGGACTACTTCGTCACCGGCGTGCCCGGCCACAGCCTGCTGTTGCGCGGGTCCGGCGGGCGGAGCCTCGTCGACGTCGCCTACGACGCCGAGATCGAGGGCGTCGACCTCACCACGGCGTGGGGATCGTGGGCCTTCGACGCCGACTTCGACGGCTGGAGCGACCTGCTCATGGTGCGCCTCGGCAACGACCAGAGCGCCCTGGCCGGTCCCACGCAGCTCTACGTGAACCGCGGCGACGGCACCTTCGCCGAGGTCGGCGCGGCGCACATCGGCGCGTCGGTGCGCGGCAAGACGCTGGTCTGCGGCGACCTCACGGGCCACGCCGACCTCGGGTGCTTCGCGCTGACGGACCACGGTCCGCTGCTGCTCCGGGACCACCTCGTGCCGCGCGGGTCCTGGGCGGGCCTGCGCCTCGTCGGGACCGTGAGCGCCCCGCCGGCGGTGGGCGCGCGCGTCGCCGTGCTCGGCGGCACGCGCCCGCAGGTGCTGTACTACGGTCCGCAGTCGCCGAACGCCGGGGCGCACGCCAACGGCCTCGTCGTCGGCCTGGGGGCGCGCACGACGGCGGACGTCGAGGTGACCTGGCCGAGCGGGCTCCGGCAGCGCGTCACCAACCTCGCGTCGGGGCGGTACACCACGGTGACCGAGCCCGCGGCGGTCACGCTCTCGGCGCGCACCGCCCGCTCCGACGGGCGCAGCACCGTCGAGGTCGTCGTCGATCCGCTCGCCGCCGGTGCGACGCTTGCCGGGCTGGGCCTCGAGGGCGACGGCGCCCTCGCCGACGGCGGCGACCTCTCCGGCGGCCGCCACCGTTGGATCGTGACGGCCCCGGCGACGCCCGGCGCGGCAGCGCTCACCGTGCTGCTCGACGGCGCGGCGCTGAAGGTGCGGCCGCGGGTGCGGTTCCTCGCGATGCCGTGAGCGGAGCGGCGCCGTCGGACGGGGAGGGCCCGCCGAGCGTCGTGCTATGAACCCCGGCCGTGAGCGCGCGGCCTCTTCCCTCGGCGTACGTCCCCGTCGCGGGTTCCGTGGCCGTGGGCGTCGCGGCCTTCGCGTGGCTGCACCGGTTCCCGGGCGATCCGCCGTTGATGGGCTCCGACGGGTCCATCTGGTTCGACCTCGCGCGCAACTGCGTCGAGCTCGGGCGCTGCCCCACCTTCGGCGCCCCGTCGTCGATGCACCTCGACACCGGCCACGCCTGGATCGACCTGCAGATGCTGGTGCAGCTCGCGCACGGGTCGAGCCTCGCCGAGCGCGCCGTGGTCTTCGCGCTCCTCGCGGCGGGCGTGGGCACGCTCACCCGGGTGCTCTGGCGCTGGGTCGGCGCCGCCGTCGCGCTGCCCGCGGCGCTCGCCATGGTGACCGTGCTGCGCCGCTGCGAAGACCCCGGACGCCTCTGGAACCCGTCGCCGGTCTTCGCCCCGAGCGCCCTCGCCACCGCCGCGCTCCTCGTCTTCGCGTGGACCGACCGCGTCGCGGCGCTGTGGCTGGGCACCGCGCTCCTC
>CAIMWA010000255.1 GCA_903845045.1 uncultured delta proteobacterium
ACGCCGCGACGGATCGCTGGAGGGATCGGTACTCCGGCGCCCCCGAGAGCAGCGCGCCGAGCGCCGGCACGATGTGGTGCACATGCACGCGGGCGAGCGCGGCCATGAACCCGTGCCGCGGCTCGCCGAGCTCGAGGATCGCCGCGCGCCCCCCCGGACGCAGAACCCGCGCGATCTCGCGGAGGGCCTTCGGTCGATCGGGCACGTTGCGGATCCCGAAGGCCATGGATACGCCGTCGATGGAGGCGCCCTCGACGTCCAGGGCCTGCGCGTCGCCGGCGATGAGCGCGACGCGTCCGTCGAGGCCGGCCGTCGCCACCTTGCGCACGCCCTCGGCGAGCATGCCCGTCGACGGATCGATGCCGACGACGGTCACCTCGGGGTGCCGCCGCGCGATCATCATCGCGAGGTCACCGGTGCCCGTGGCGAGGTCGAGCACCCGCGCGCCGGGACGGAGCTTCAGCGCGTCGACCGCGCGACGCCGCCAGCTCTGGTCGATGCCGAGGGAGATCACGCGGTTCAGCAGGTCGTAGCGCCGCGCGATGCGGTCGAACATCTCCCCGCTGCCGGCCCGGGTCTGCAGGGCTACTTCGGGCATGACACCGGCTCCGCGTGCTCGTGCTTCCGATGGTGCAGGCGCATGTGCCCGCGCTGAATGCCCTCGCCCGCGAGGGCCCGCAGCGCTGCGAGGTTCGACGCGAGACCCACCGCCGCGAGCACCACGGCGAGCTCCCGCGCGTCGCTCACGCGGAGCAGCGCGAAGGCGGCTCGCACGCCGGCGTGGGCCGTCGTCGATCCGCCGACGGTGCCGACGGCCAGCGGCATGTCGACCTCGCCGCGGAGGCCCGTCGCCGTGCGCGTCCACGTGCTGATCGGACCGTAGGTCCCCTTCGAGGCCGCCCAGGCGTGGGCGCCGGCCTCGATGGAGCGCCAGTCCTGGCCGAGGGCCACGGCCGCGGCGTCGATGCCGTTCATGAAGCCCTTGTTGTGCGTGCACGCCCGGTACGGATCGAGGGACGCGAAGCGGCTCGCCCGCGCGATGCCGTCTGCGATCTCGGCCCCGCCGAGGGCCGCGTCGGGGACGTCGCAGTGCACGTGCACCCGGCGCCGCGTCGGGAGGTTGCTGAGAATCCGAAGCCCCACGAAGCCGCCGAGCGCGTGTTGGAGCACCGGCGCCACGGCCTCGGCGACGGTGTCGACGGTGTTCGCGCCCATGGCGTCGCCGACGTCGACGTAGACGTGCACGACGACGATGCCCTCGGCCGCGTCGAGCACGCGCACGTCGAGGTCGCGGCAGCCGAAGCCCCGCTCCACCATGCGCGGGATCGAGGCGTTGCCGCACGCGAAGACCTCGTCGCGCACCGCGGCCACCCGCGCCTCCGCGCTGCCCGCATCGGGAACGCCGTCGAACTGGACCTGCGCCGTCATCACGGCGGCCGAAGCCGTGCCGTGAAAGCCTCCGCCCTCGCGCACCATGCGCGCCGCGTTGGACGCCGCGGCAACCACCGACGCCTCTTCGACGGCCATGGGCACCACGTGGTCGTGGCCGTTGATGGTGAAGTTCAGCGCCACGCCGAGCGGCAGCCCGTGCACGGCGATGACGTTCTCGCTCATGCGGTCGGCCGCATCGATGGCGAGGCCGCCGCCGGTCGCGAAGTAGCCGCGCACGGCTCCGTCGACGCCGGCGTGCTCCACCAGGGCATCGAGGCGCTCGGCGACGGAGCCCCGGTAGAAACCGCTGATCCTGCTGCTGTGTCCAGCCACTGCTCAGCCCCTCCTCGGCGCGCCGAGCGCGCGCATGACGGTGTCGAAATCCTGCGGATCCAGTGCCTGTGGACCGTCCGAGAGCGCGCGCCCGGGGTCGTCGTGGGTCTCGAACATCACGCCCGCCGCGCCTGCGGCGAGGCCGGCCCGCGCCAGCGGCAGCACGAGGTCGCGGCGCCCCGTGGCGTGCGACGGATCGACGAGCACCGGCAGCCCGTGCACGTGTGCGAGCAGCGCCACCGCGCCGAGGTCGAGGAGGGTCCGCGTCGTCGGGTCGAAGCCCCGGATGCCGCGCTCGCAGGACACGACGCCGGTCGCGCCGTGGTCGAGCAGGTACTCGCCGGCGAGGAGCCACTCCTCGACGGTCGCGCTCATCGCGCGCTTGAGCACCACCGGCTTGCCCGCTCGCCCGACGGCCTTGAGAAGCGCGACGTTC
>CAIMWA010000256.1 GCA_903845045.1 uncultured delta proteobacterium
CGGACATCGATGGACGCTCGGACATCTGGTCCGTCGGCGTGGTGCTCTACGAGATCGTGGCGGGCCGCCTGCCCTTCGACGCGCCGAACTACAACCTGCTCATCGTCGCGATCCTCACGACCCCCGCGCCGCCGCTCGCCGACGTCGCGCCGGGCGTCTCGACGGAGCTCGCCTCGGTGATCCATCGCGCCCTCGAGGCCGACCCCAACGCGCGGTACGCCTCCATGACGGAGTTCCTCGAGGCGCTGCTCGCGTGCCCCCTCGACGACGGCCAGCCGCTCGTGGAGCCCGGGCTGCGCGATGCCTATCTCACCGGCGTGGCGGCGCGCGACTCCGACGGCACCGCGCGCGCACCGTCGCTGCCCGCGAAGACCCCCGTGGAGGCCCTCGCCCCCACCGCCGAGGCGGAGGATTTCTCCCGCGCGCAGACGCCCATCGAGTGGCAGCGCCCGGCGTCGAGCTGGCTGCCGCAGGTCGCAGGCGGCCGCGCGGCGCTCGGTGCCTTCATGCTCCTGCTCCTCGGCGCCGTCGGGACCATCGGCGTGGTGTGGGGACGCAGCTCCGCGCCGCCGTCGCCGCCGCGCCGGGTCGCCGCCGTCGCACCGCCCGCGCTGCAGCTTGCACCGTCGCAGCCGGCTCCCCCACCCGCCCCGGCACCGATCGTCGACCCTCCCGCGCCCCTCGCCGCTGCGCCGTCGCCCGTCGCCGCGTTGGTGCCCGCAGCCACGCCGTCGCCGCACGTTCCGGCCGACGCGGGGGTCCTGCGGACGGCTCCGGTGCGCCCGCGGACGCCTGCCACGACGGCCGCGACGAACGGTCGCCGCGATCCGCTCGCCGTCGACACGAACTACCCGGGAAGCTCCTCGCCGTGAGGGTGCTCGTGCTGGGCCTCGTGCTGCTCGTCCCCGCCGCGGCGTTCGCGCAGGACGGCGCGTCGCCGCAGGCCGCCGAGGCCGCCGAGGCCTTCAACCGCGGCATCACCGCGATGCAGGCGCGGCAGTTCAACGAAGCGGTGGTGGCGTTCCAGGACTCCTACCGCCTGCGCGCGGTGCCGACGGTGCTCTACAACCTCGCGCTGTCGTACCGCTCGCTCGGGCAGAACCTCGAGGCCATCGAGACGTTCCAGCGGTACCTGCACGACGGCGGCGCGTCGATCCCCGATGCGCGCGTGGCGGCGATCCGCGAGACTCTCGTCGCGCTGCGCGCCGCGGTGGGCGTGGTCACGCTGCACGTCGAGCCCGAGGGCGCGCTCGTCACCGTCGACGGCCGCCCCGCGCTCTTCGGACCGGCGGGCAGCGACCTCCTGCTCGACCCCGGCGAGCGCGTGATCCACGTCGAGGCGCCGGGGTACGCGTCGCAGCAGCGGATGATTCGCATCGGGGCCGGGCAGTCGCAGACGCTCGCCGTCGCCTTGGTGGCGGTCGCGTCCGCGCCGGTGACGGTGCCTTTCGAGGCGTCCGCCGTGCCCTGGAGCCCTTCGGCGGCGTGCGTGCCGGGCGCCCAGGTGCAGTGCGGGTGCGCCGGCGGGACCGTCGGCGTGCAGCGCTGCAACGCCGTCGGCTCCGGCTTCGAGGCCTGCGTCTGCGCCCCCACGCACGAGCGCTACTGGTACGGCTGGCAGACGCTCATCGTCGACGGGGCCTCGCTGGCCGTCGCGGGCGTGGGCTTCGGAACGGGCAACACACCGACGATCACCGTGGGAGAGCTGGCCTACACCTTCGGCGCGCCCATCGTGCATTGGACGCACGGCAACGTCGGCTTCGGCTTCGCGAGCCTCGGTCTGCGCATCGCCGGCGAGCTGACCACGGACCTCGGCGCCCTCCTCGCGCCGTCCGGCAGCGGAGTGACGGTCAGCGCCATCTTGGGCGGGGTCATCGAGCTGACCGCCATCGTCCTCGACGCGTCGGTGTTCGGCCGCGGCGAGCGACCCGTGCGCACGACCGCAGCGAACGCGGTGTTCTGGGCGCCCACGGCGATGGTGACGCCGCGCGGGGGCCTCGCCGGCGTGGTGGCTTCGTTCTGAGCGGAGCTACGGTCCCGCGTCGCCGCTGGCCTCGCGGTTGAGCTCGTCGACGGCGCCGACGACGTCGCCCTGGCCGAACCAGTCCACGTAGACGACGCTCGCGGCGCGCCCGGTCTCGGCGCGGCAGCGGCGCGCCCGATCGAGAATGAACGCCCGCGCATTGGCCACACGCGCGTTGACCTCGCTCGGAACGACCACCCCGTTGCCGAGGTCCCGGTAGATGAATTCGTTGAGGTAATAGATCGCGTTGGAGGAATGCCCTCGATAGAACGCGCAGGAGAACTGCGCGGCGTCGATGACGTTGTAGTCGGTGTCGACGAGGTGGTCCCAGAGGTAGAGCATCCACGGAGGACGTCCACCGGCGGAGCTGTCATTGAAGACCACGAGGCGCCGCCCCGCGTCGATCATCGCTTGGAGCGTGGGCCAGGTGCCCGTCGCGTCGGGCGCGAAGAGCATGGCGCCGAGGCCGACCTGGTCGAAGACCGCGGCGACGTCGGCGTCGGGCACCGAGCTCTCGAGGTAGAGGGTGACCACCTCGCGCGGGTGCGCGTCGAGAAACGCCTTGATCTGCCGCAGGATCCCGTCGAGGGCCTCGGTGCCGAGGACCCCGCGGAGGCCGCTGTTGTGCGTGACGAAGACGTGGCCGCGAAGGTCCGGGTCGGCGCCGAAGTACGGACACGGACGGAGCCCGAGGCCGCGAATGCCTGCGGCGAGCTGGTCGGGGATGGGAAGGTCCTGGTTCGGCGCGACGTAGCGCACGGGACCGCCGGCGGCGTAGGCGAAGGCGTTGTGCGTGGCGGCGATGGCGACGCGGTCGTAGCTGCGCGTGCAGTTCGCGCGGAGGCCGTTGCAGCCGCCGTCCTCGCCGGGGTGCGGGGGGACGCGGGGCACGTCGGGGAACGCCGCGGTGTCCGTCGCGAAGAAGAGGTCCGTCGGCGCGGCGACGTCGACCATCGACGGGGCGTCGCGCACCGAGGCGTCGACGATCGCGGGGGGTGACGGCGCGGGGTCGCCGCAGCCGGCGGCGGCGAGGAGGAGTGCGATGAGGGCGGCGGAGCGCGGCACGTCCCGCACAGGGGTGCCATGAAGGCGGGTGCGTGTCGATGGGGTGACGGGGCCGTGACGCCGCGTCAACCCGCGCGCCGCACCGCGTCCTCGAGCACGCGGCGGATCAGCGCCACGAAGGTCGCCCCGTCGAGCCGAAGAATGGCCCCGATGGACGTGTAGTTCTCGTCGTCGCTGAGCCCGCACTGCGCGTTGACCTCGAGCACGAAGATCTTCTGCGTCCGAGCGTCCATGCGCAGGTCGACGCGCGCGTAGCCCTGGCCCCGGGTCGCGACGTAGGCGTCCCAGCTCAGGCGAAGGATCTCGTCGATGTGCGAAGGGTCCGGCGAAGCGTATTCATAGAAGTGTCCGCCATCGGGCATCGCCGGCTCCTCTTCGTTCAACGACCAGAGCCGGTCGAAGGACAGGAAGCGCTCGTTCTCCGGAAGCGACCGATGGAAGATCCGCTCGACGGGGCGGAAGAGCGTCGCGGTGTCCCTCGAGAGGTACGACCCTACGACGAGCACGGTGTACTCGGGACCGGGGATGAACGACTCGACCACGACGCCGCCCGCGGAGAGCTGCCAGCCGCGGTATCCCTCGAACATCCGCACGACCTGGGCGCGAAGTGTATCCTCGTCGGCGACGACGTTGCGGATGCCGATGCCCATGCTCCCCGCCGACACCGCTGGCTTCACGATGAGCGGAGTGCCTAGCCGCGCGAAGGCGCCGCGGGGATCCCAGTCGGCACGAAGCACCGGCTCCCACGGCGCGCACGGAACGCCTTGCGCATCGAAGGCCCTCTTCATGGAGATCTTCGACGTCGTCACTTCATAGAAGAACGCGTCCGACCCCGTGTAGATCAGCCCGTGCCTCTCGAGACAGTGGATCACCGACACGCCCGGAGCGCCGTTCACCTCGTCGCCGTCGCAGAGGTTCAGCACCACCGGCCGCAGCCCCGCGGGGGTCGCTCCGCGGATCGCGCCGATGACCTGCTCGAGGTCGTGCATCGCCACGGGCTGCCACTTCCATGGAAGGTCGAGCGCGGCGAAGACGGCGGTGAGCTCGTCGATGCTCTGCGAGAAGTCGTAGTAGTAGTCGAGGGTGGCGTCGTTCGTGGCCTGCAGCGCCGGGGCCAGCGCCCAGACGAAGGTTCCTGCCAGCAGATCGTCGGACTGCATGCGTTGGCCTCTACAACGCCGGGGCGCCCCCCGGGGACGGTTTCAACATTTCAACATTCGCCTTTCTCGCCCGGCCCGCCGACGAAATCACGGGGTTTTTCGGCGGGTGAAAGCGACTTGGCAACTTGTTGAAACCGTCCCCCCCCTCAGAACCGCAGCCCCACGAGCATCTTGAAGTACCCGCCGCCGAGGTTGAGCCCCCCGAGCGTCGTCGCGCCCACGGGGAGCGCGTCGGCCGGGGTGCTCCCGGGGTGCGCCGCATCGGGCGCGACGCGCATCGTCTGGCTCATCGCGAAGACGCCGCCGGCCTCGACGGCGAACACGAAGCGCGCGCGCCGAAGGAAAGTCCCGGTGGTGAGCTGCACGCCGGCCCCGGCGGTGCCCAGCAGCGTCCACGCGTCGCCCGCGAGGGCGCTGGCGTTCGACGATGCTTGCGGGGTCAGCGCGAGGTCGCTGTAGCCCGCGCCCACCGAGGCCCGCGCGTAGGGCTCGAACCACCGCGCCACGTGCCAGCGCACCGACAACCCCGCGGTCAGCGCGTGCGCCGACAGCCGCGTATGAAACGCCTGGCCGAAGCCCCCGTCGAGGGTCTCCATGGACCAGTCGAGGTCCACGGCCACGGTGCCGCGCTCGCGAAAGGTCGCCACGTCGCGCGACAGCGAGAGCCCCGACGCGAACTGGCTCCGTCCGCTCGCGAAGGCGTCTACCGACGAGTCCGCGTGGAACCGCGCCCCGAGGCTGATGCCCACGCGCCACGGCGCATCGATGCGCGCCTGCGCCCCGGCCGTACCCGCGCCTAGCAGAACCCCCGCGCACACCGCCACGAACGTGTTCATCACTGCGCTCCCTCGTCCAGCAGACCCTCGAGCAGGAACCCGCGCACGGACCGCGCGTGCGCCCGCGTCGGCTGTGCCCCGTCGATCAACGTGAACCACCCCTCGGCGCCCGCGTGCAGCGCCGCCACCCGCCGCGCCGCGCCGCCCAGCGCCACGACGTCCGTCGCCGCCGCGTCGAGCCGCACCTCACCCGGACGGAACCCGTCGAGGTCGATGTATCCGAGCCGTTGCAGTCCGTCGGGAGCGACCCACACGGTCTGCCGGTCGCCGTCGAAGCGCGCGCCGCCGAGGCTCGCCTCGGAGTAGATCGGCGCCGCCGTGCGCTGCGAGAGGTCCAGCAGCGAGAGCGACCCGGTGGTGCCCGACGGGTGGCTGAAGAGCACCACCTTGCGCTCGGGCAGCGGCAGCGCGTCGCCGATGGTGCGCCCGAGCTGCAGCGTCTCGACGTTGAGCGAGCGCCGCGCCGCGAGGTCCGTCAGCGCGACGAAGCTCACCGCGCTGGCCACGCCGTTCGTTCCGTAGAGCAGCGCCGTCGTCGCCGGCGCCGTCGCGTCGGCACCGAAGAGCAGGATGTGGTTCGCCGGAGCGCTCAGCGGAAGCACCGTGCTGGTGTTGGCGACGGTGTCGAGGAGCCGCGCGTCCTGGCTTCCGGGCGATACGACGAGCACGCGGCGCGCGGCGGCGGTGCCCGTGAGCGCCATGTCCGACGGGTGCGTGCCCGCGGCGAGCTGGTTCAGCGCCGGGCGGAAATCCTCGCTCGTCGCCGACGCCGGCGTCACCTGCACCAGGCGCATCACGTAGAGGTCGTTGGACGCGTCGGCGCGCAGGTAGATCGTCGCGTTCTCGACGTCGAAGAGCACCTGCGACGGGGCGATGGCGCGGGTGTCCTCGGGCAGCGTGAGGCGCACCGTGACCTCGCTGCGATCCGGGTGCGCGAGGTCGAGGAGCGTGACGTACGCGTCCGAGAGCACCACCGCGAGCACGCGGCGCTCGCCCGCCACGACCATCGCCGGCGAGAACACCACGCGCTGCGGAACGCCTCCGAAGCTGCGCACCGTGCGCACCACGGGGTTCGTCGCCGACGGCGCGGCGTCGAGGTCCACCAGCGCGAGCTCGTTGGGGTTGAAGAGCAGGCGCTCGGACACGGCGTGCGGGTCGAAGGTCGCCAGCGCCCAGCGCCCGTCGTCGCTCTGCGAGAGGGCCGTGAAGGGCGCGTCGAGGGTCCAGCGCCGCGCGGTGCCCGTCGCCGTCACCGCGGCCAGCGAGGCGGGGGCTGGATCGACGCCGTCGGAGCCACGCTCGCCGCGCGAGAGCACGAGGGCCTCGGCGTGCGCGGCGCGGGGCACGGCGAGGGCTGCGCCGGTGCCGAGGGCGACGGAGCGCACCGTCGGGTCCGTGGTGCCGGTGTCGACGACGACGGCGCGGTCGAGGGCGGGCTGCACGTAGAAGAGCGCGCTGCCCGCGGCCACCGGCGGCAACGTCGCCATGGAGAGGCCGTAGCGGGGATCACGCTGCCCGCACGCGGCGAGCACCAGGGCGAAGCAAAGGGTCTGCGGACGAAGGATGGGGTTCACGGCGTCACTCCACGATGCGGCTGTTGAGCTCGAAGCCCGTGACGGACTGCTGCGTCCCGGTGCTCCAATCGACGAAGGTGATGCGGCCCTCGGGGTGGTCCTGGCCGATGAAGACCCGGTGCGAGAGCGACACGGCGCCCACCGACACCGGCGGCGAGCCGAGCAGCACGTCGCGCACGGTGAAGTTCGCGAGGCTCACGCGCTGCGCCCGCGCGATGTTCCGCGCGTCGTCGCGCAGCAGCACGAAGGCCGAGCTCCCGTCGGGCACCAGCATGAACGGACCGACCTCGGTGTCGGTGAGTGCGAGCACGGAGAAGCGCGACGCGCAGTCGAGCAGCGAGTAGCCCGGCGAGCGGTCGATCTGCGTCGCGAGGTCGAGGCCCGGCGCGTGGGCGTCGCCGTCGGCGTGGCGGTGCACCACCAGGGCGGTGCGTCCGTCGGGGGCGAAGGCCACCGCGCGCACGGGCTTGCGAAGGTGCAGCAGCGACGGTGCGGTGGTGCCCGCGAGGTCGAGCAGCGTGGCGTGGTCCGTGGCCGCGACGCTGCTGTAGACCAGCGCGCGGGCGCCGTCGGGGCTCAGCGTCACCGAGCCCGTGACCTCGCCCGGGAGCGAGATCACCGTGCGCATCGCCGCGTCGCCGAGGCCGTCGGGAAGCGGAATGCGCACCACCCGCGACGCCGACCGCAGCGCCGCGACGGCGAAGGATCCGTCCGGGGCGACGTCGAGGTCCGTCACCTCGGAGCCGAGGTCCACGGTCTGCGCGACGCGGGTGCGAAGGTCCACGGCGCGCAGCAGCGAGGTGCCGTCGACGCGCGCGAGGGCGAGATGCCCGTCGCGGGTCACGGCCACGTCGGCCACCGTCGCGTCGCGGGAGATGTGCGGTGCGCCGCCGTCCACGCCCGCGTCGTCGGCGGTCACCGCGTCGTCGCGAAACGACACCGTCGGAACGAGCCGCGGCCCCGTGAGCGCCGCGAAGTCGAGGATCGTCACGCCGTCCTCGGTGACGACGTAGCCCGTGGCGCCGTCGCCGGAGAACGTCACGCCGGTGGGGCGAAAGCCCACCGAGAGCGCCAGCGACGACTCGTGCCCCGGCCGCAGGTCGAGCACCGAGATCTCCTGGAAGCTCCCCGCCGGCACGCCCTGGTTCGGCTGCGCGGTGTCGAGAAAGACCACGGCGTGCTGCGCGTCCGGCGCGATGGCGATGGCGTTGGCCCCGTCGACGACGTCGAAGGACCGCGACGTGGTGCCCGTGGCGGTGGTCTGCAAGAGCGCCAACGTCGGGGCGTTCACGTCGAGCACGAGGGCCGTGTCGGTGTTCGGGACCGTCGCGAGGTACGTCGGTCCGTCGCCCGCTTCGACGCTGCTGATGGCGAGGGTCTCGGCGTCGATGACCTCGACGTGGTCCCGGGCGGGGTTTGCGACGTAGACGTGCCGCGCGCCGCCCTGCGGGGTCTGGAACGACCGCGTCTCGCCGGTCTCCCGAGGAAGTCCCCCGTCTGCGAAGCCCGCGCCGCCGGTGGAGCCGACGTCGGCGCGCGGCTGCGTCCCGGCGTCGGTGTCGAAGCGCGGACCCGCGAGGGAGTCGTTGCTCGCCGAGCCGCACGCGTCGAGCGCGGCGGCGAACACGAGAGGAAGGGTCAAGGTGTACGCTTTCACGAAGCGACCCTGGTGCGTACGCCGTGCCACGCGACAAAGCGCTTGAAAACAAGTGATTCCGTGCGGGCAACCGTGACGTTCGCACCCTGGCGTGGCGGTCGGACCGTGCGGCTGCGGCACAGGTGTCCCGCCGGCGGTGGTACGGTGCCGCGGTCCCATGCGCGCGTCCCTCGTTCTCGCTGGAGTGTTGCTGACGGCGCCGGCGCTGGCGCAGTCCGGTGACGGCACCTACGGGCGCATCCGCGGCGACCTCGCGCTCTCCGTCGAGGCGCTGGGCGGCGTGTCGTCGGCGGGCGCGTGGGCCCCCGCGGGGAGCGTCGCGGTGCGTGCGCGGGCCCTCGACATGGTGGGCCTCGCGTTGGGCTACGACCGTGCCTTCGGCGACGGGCGCTACGACTTCGCGCACGCCTCCGTCGACTTTCGTCCGCTGTTCTTCGCGCGCTGGGCCTACGACCTCGAGCGCGGACCGCGCTGGGTCGACCTCATGCTCGACTCGCTGGGCCTCGAGGTCGGCGTCGCGTGGCTGCGCCCCGGGGCCAGCGACGGCGGCGGCGCGTCGTTCGTGCTGGGCGGCGGCGTCGACCTGCCGCTGTGGGTGGGCGAGCGCTCGCTGTGGTCCTTCCGCATCGGCGCGCGCTGGCTCTCCGCCAAGCGCTGGGACACCCAAGGACCCGGCCGCGACGACGGCGGCGTCGAGGTGCTCGCGGGCATCGCGTTCCGCACCATGGTGCGCGCAGGGCTGGTGAACGCGCGATGAGCCGCGCCGCCGCGGGCGTGCTGGTGGCGGTGCTGTGCGTCGCCGGCTGCGGACGCTCCGGCGGCGAGACCCCCGAGGCCGTCGTCGAGTCCTTCGCCCGCGCGGTGCAGGCGTCGCGCAGCGACAACGGCGCGCGGCAGCGTCTCTTCGAGCTTCTCTCGACGCGGGC
>CAIMWA010000257.1 GCA_903845045.1 uncultured delta proteobacterium
CGCGCGGCCCGGCACCGTCGCGCTCGTCGTCGGGCCCGACGGAGGGTTCAGCGATCGCGAGCGCGCGGCGCTGCACGACGCCGGCGCGGTGTCGTGGTGCCTCGGCGGGCGCGTGCTCCGCGCCGAGACCGCGGCCATCGCGGGCATCGCGCTGCTGCAGCACCGCTTCGGCGACCTCGTCCCCGGCGCGTGACGCGGTAACGTAGCGACGCATGGGCGACGCCCGCCGCACCTCGCCGTCCATCGAAAACAGCCGCGAGGCCCTGCTCGCGGTGCTGCGCCGCACGCTGCCGTCGCGTGGGACGGTGCTCGAGATCGCCAGCGGCAGCGGTGACGACGCGTTCTTCTTCGCCGGCGCGTTCCCGGGCCTCACGTGGCAGCCATCGGACGTCGACCCCGGGGCGCGAAGCAGCATCGCCGCGCGGGTGCTGGCGACCGCCGTCCCGAACCTCCGCATGCCCCTCGAGCTGGACGCCACGGACTTTCCATGGCCGCTCACCGAGGCCGACGCGATGCTCTGCATCGACCTGCTGCACGCCACGCCGCCGGAGGCCCTCATCGGGATCCTCGACGGCGCGCGGGTGCTCTTGCCCGACGGAGCGCCGCTCATCGTGCACGGTCCGCTGCGACGCGCGTCGGCTCCCGTGCGCCGCCTCGACGAGATCGACGATGCGCTGCGTTCGGTGCCCGGCGCCGCGGGTGTTCCGTCGCTCGAGCGCGTGACGCGCGCGGCGGCGAAGCGCCATCTCCACGTCGTAGAGGTGATCGGCGGCGACGAGGCCGACGCCACGGTCGTGCTTCGCCGCGGGCGCGGCGGGTAGATTTCGCGTCCGGCCCGGCGCGTCGGGCGTACCATCCCGCAGCGTGGGCCGGTTGCTGCTCTCGCCGAAGGCGCTGCGACTCGCGATGCTCGACGTCGCGACGATCCTCGGTGCGCTGGCGCTCGCTGCGACGCTGGCGCAGGGCGGGGCCCACGGCACCTTCGTCGTGCGGCTGCTTCGCGAGTGGAAGAGCGCGACGGCGGTGGCTCTCGCGGTGCACCTGCTCTCGTTCTACGTCTTCGAGCTCTACAACCTGCACCTCGACTTCCGCCGCGCGCGCAACGCCCTCCGCGGCGCCGGGGCGGTGGCCGTGGCCGCGGGCGTCCTCGCGAGCGCGAGCTTCGTCGTTCCGCGGTGGGCGTTCGGCCGCACCATCTTCGGCCTCCACGCGCTGCTGCTCGCCGCGGCGACGTGCGGAACCCGCGCGGTGCTCTCGCGGGTCATCGCGCTCCGCGAGCCGCCGGAGCGCGCGCTTCTCGTCACCGGGGCCGCGGTGCCCGAGGAGATCCTCGACGAGCTCGCGGTGCACCCCGAGAGCCCGTTCTCGCTCGTCGGCATCATCGCCCTCGCCTCGCGCACCGGCGTGCCGGGGGTCCTTCGCGCGGCGACGCCCGCTCCGATCTCTCCGATGCGCGAGTGCTCGGCCGCGCTGACCCGCGAGGGCGCGCGGCACCTGCTCGTGGCGCGCCTCGATCGGCTCCCTGCCGAGGCCGCGCAGGAGCTGCTGCGCCTCAAGGGCGAAGGCGTGCACGTGCACGAGCTCGGATCCATCTACCAGGCGCTCTCGGGCCGCGTGCCGCTGCCGCTCGTCGACGACCTCTATTTTCTCCGGGTGCCGGCGTTCACGCGAGACACGGACCCGATGCTCAGCAACCTGCTGCGCGTCTTCGACGTCATCGTCGCGGTGGTGCTTCTCGTGACGTCGCTGCCGCTGTGGCTGCTCGCCGCGGTCGGCATCACGCTGACGATGCCCGGCCCGGTGTTCTTCTCGCAGGAGCGCGTCGGCAAGGACGAGGTCCCCTACACGCTCTACAAGTTCCGCTCGATGCGCATGGACGCCGAGAAGGACGGCCCGCGCTGGGCCACCCCGAACGACGACCGCGTCACGCGCTTCGGGAGGTTCCTTCGCCGCACCCGCGTCGACGAGCTCCCGCAGCTCTGGAACGTATTGCGCGGCGACATGAGCCTCGTGGGACCGCGCCCCGAGCGCCCGGCGTTCGTGTCTCAGCTCGTGCGCGACGTGCCGTACTACGCCCTGCGGTTCCAGCTCCGCCCCGGGCTCACGGGGTGGGCGCAGGTGAATTTCCGCTACGGCTCCACCGTCGACGACACGCGCGTGAAGCTCTCCTACGACCTCTTCTACGTGCAGGAGCGCTCGCTCGCGCTGTTCGCACTGATCCTGCTCAAGACGGTGCAGACGGTGCTCTTCAAGCCGGGTTCCTGAAGCTTCGCGGATGATAGTCTGCGCGGGTGTCTTCCCTGCGCCTGCCTCCGTGCGTCGCGATCCCGGCGCTGCTCTCGCTCCACCTCGCGGCGTGCGGAACGCCCGATTTCGTGGTGCGCCCGGCCGATGCGGCGAGCGCCTCGGACGCAGTGCTCGCCGACGCCGCGACGACGCCGGATCGCCCGCTCGGCGCCGATGCCGCCGTCGATGCGACGACGCGTGACGGCGGGGCGGTCGGCGACGCCGTGACGGCCGACGACACGGCTGCGACCGGCGACGACGCGGGGCCGCCCGCCGACGTCGGGCCGACGATGCCGGGGACCGTGCCCGCGTCCATCGCGCGCGCGCTGCCCGCCTTCGATGACCCGACGCTGGCGCGGGTGCGGGGTCTTCGCACGGCGGGCATCGCGGCCGGCAATCGACCCGACGTCTTCGCGAAGATCGGCGACTCGATCACCGAGGCCGGCGGCTTCCTGCAGGACATCGGCGACGGCTACTACGACTTGCAGGACTACGCGTGGCTCATGCCAACGCTGACCTACTTCGACCGCGTGCACTTCGCCGACGCCCGCAGCAGCTTCAACCGATACAGCACCGCCGCCATGGGCGGCTGGGTGTCTGCGCAGGTCCTCGCCGGCGACCCCGCGAGCCCGCTGCAGAACGAGATCGCCGCGATCCACCCGCTCTACGCCATCGTGATGATCGGGACCAACGACCTCGATCGCGACAACCTGCCCGAGTACACGGCGAACCTGGCCCGCATCGCGACGATCCTCGAGGGAAACGGCACCGTGCCGATCTTCTCGACGATCCCCGACCGCACGGATCCGGGCGGTCCTGCGGCGCGCGTGGCGTCGTACAACACCGCGGTGCGGAGCCTCGCGGCGTCGCACCACGTGCCGCTCATCGACTACTGGCTCGTGATGCACGACCTGCCCGGCGACGGCATCTCCGACGATGGCATCCACCCGTCCATCTGGCGGAACATGGGCGATCCGCAGGCCACGGACTTCCGCGCCGAGGCGCTGCAGTACGGCTACAACATGCGCAACCTCACGGCTCTGCTGATGCTCGACCGGCTCCGCAACCTCGCGCCGTGAATCGCGGGGTGCTGGCCGTCGCCGTGGGCATCGCGGCGTGCGCCCGCCCCGCGCCGGTGCGCCGCCCCACGCCGACGCCGCCTTCGATCACGACGCTCGCCGACCGCCCCTCGCCGCCCGTTTGGACGGACCTCGCCGCCGGCGTTCGCGTCGCCTCGACCATCGTCGACGGCGATGGGACGTCGCCGGAGTTCGCCTGGGTGGTGCTCCGCGTCGACCTCGCGCAGGCCACCCTCGGCGCCGAGCCTTGGGGCCGCCCCATGCGGGAGCTCCCGCGGGGCCTCGTCGCCGCCTTCAACGCGGGCTTCTTCGAGCCGGACCTCGCGCCGTCGGGGCTCCTGGCCGTGGGCAACGACGTCTTCGGGCGCCTCGACCCCCGCGCAGGATCCGGCGTCTTCGTCGTCGACGGGGGCATCGCCCGGGTGGCGCCGTCGACGGGTTTCGTCGACGCGGCGCGGGGCCTTCGCGTGCAGTGCGGACCCCGGGTCGTCGAGGACGGCGCCCCGGGGATTCGCCGCGACGACGGTCGCCGCTTCGCGCGCAGCGTGCTTTGCCTGCGCGACGCCGGACGCACCCTCGACGTGATCTTCACCTGGGACCCTTCCGCGCCGATGCAGGGCCCCAGCCTGTTTACGCTCGCGCAGCGACTCGTGCGTCCGTCGCCCGTGGGCGATGCCGGAGGGTGCGACGCGGCGCTGAACCTCGACGGGGGACCGTCGACGGGGTTCGTGGCGATGGGGGGGCGCACGCACGCCGCGCTCGGTCCCGTGCCGTGGGCGCTGACGGTCCGTGCCCGATGATCGCCAGGAGCGCCACGCTCTGGCATCGTGCGCGCGTGTTCGAGCTGTTCCGCCGGGGGTGCATCGTCGTGGCGCTTTGCGCGCCGATGGCGTGCTCCCGCGGCGTCGTCGACGGCGGCGGCGACGGAGGCGCGTCGGACCTCGGCGCGACCCTCGACCTCGGCACGGCGCCGCGCTGCGGAGCCGCGCGTCAGGCGTGCTGCGGCACCGGCGCGTGCAACCATCAGCTCGAGTGCGAGCGCGGCCTGTGCTGCGGGCTCGCGGGCGCGACGTGCACCGACCAGCTCGAGTGCTGCGGGCTCTACGGCTGCAACGGCGGCCGGTGCTGCGTCGACACCGGCGGGCTCTGCGAGACGTCGAACGACTGCTGCAGCGGCGGGGTGTGCGAGGACGGGCTCTGCGTTCGCGACACCCAATGCGGCAGCGTCGGCGGCCGATGCTGCGCCGGCGGTGTCTGCGCGAGCGGAGGCACGTGCGTCGACGCCGGCTGCGCGACGTGCGGCGCCGACGGCCAGGCGTGCTGCGGCACCGACTGCGCGGCGGGTCTGCAGTGCACCGCCGGGACGTGCCACGCGCCGCCGGCTTGCGGGGCCCGAGGCCAGCCATGCTGCAACGGCACCGCCTGCGAGCGCGGCTCCGAGTGCGCCGCCGGGACCTGCATCCAGCCCGCGGCGTGCGGCGCGCCGGGGCAGCCGTGCTGCGCGGGTCTCGCGTGCGGACCGTCGCTGGCGTGCGTGAGCGGCACGTGCCAGATGCCCGCGCCGAGCTGCGGCGCCAGCGGTCAGGCTTGTTGCGCCGGCGGCGGATGCACGGCCCCGCTCACCTGCAACGGAGGCGCCTGCGCGGCGTGCTCCATGCCCGGCGCGTCGTGCGCGGCGGCATCGGACTGCTGCCAGGGCTACGACTGCCGTCCGACCCCGGTGGCGACGCGGTGCTGCCACCGGCAGGGCGGCGCCTGCGCGAGCTCCCTCGAGTGCTGCGGGCAGATGCTCTGCGCCGCCGGGGCGTGCGCGTGCCGCGCGACCGGCGCGAGCTGCGTCGACGACAACGACTGCTGCACGGGCAATCGCTGCACCGCGGGCACCTGCGTCTCGACGACGGCCTGCCGCACCGCTGGGACCGCCGGCTGCGTCGCCGCGACGGACTGCTGCGCAGGGCTCCTCTGCGCCCAAGGATCCGCGGGACGCACCTGCTGCAGCAGCGCCGGCGCGGCGTGCACGCCCGGCGACGGAGGCACCTCGGGCTGCTGCGGCGCCATGGCCTGCGCGTCCGACGGTACGAGCGCCTGGTGCGCGTGCCGCATCGCGGGAGAGTCCTGCGCGTCGAGCACCGACTGCTGCCCCGGGAGCACGTGCACCGCGGGCCGCTGCCAGCCTCCGTCGGCGGCGTGCATCCCGTCGCTCAGCACCGCGCCGTGCACCGGCAGCGCGCAGTGCTGCGGCACGCTGGTCTGCGCGATCCTCTTCGACGCGCTGCACTGCTGCACGGCGGCGCGCGGCGGGTGCCGCTCGAGCAGCGAGTGCTGCGGATCGATGCTCTGCTCGGCGGGGCGCTGCCAGTGCCGCTCGGCCGGTGAAGCGTGCGACCAGTCCGGCGATTGCTGCGCCGGGACGTGCGTCGGCGGCGCCTGCACCCCCTGAGCGATCTCAGCGCGGAAAGTGCCGCACGGCGATGCTCCCGTCGGGAGCCTCCCACGCGACCGCGAAGCGATCGCCGGCGGGCCCGCCGAAGGTCACGGCCGGGGCGTGCTGACCCGCGGTCGCGTCGCCGAGGGCGAAGTCCGCGCTCGTCGCGCCGAGGCGTGCGAAGACGTCGCCGTCCGTCGCGAGGCGAAGACGTCCCCGCACGGTGCCCGACGGACCGTCCTCCCACACCACGAGCACCGTCGCAGGAGCTCCGGTCGCGACGGCCAACGCGGGGTGCGACTGGTCTCCGGCGGCGGTCGTGTTCGCCGTGAGGGCCGTGGTGCCGGGCGTTCCACTGGCGTCGACGCGCACCCAGCGCACGGCGGTACCGTCCCCGTCCACGGCGTCGTGGGCGTCGTCGCGCCACGCCACCACGAAGCCGCCGTCGGGCAGCGCGGCGGCCGCGGGCTGATCCTGCGTTCCGGCCGTCGTAGGGTTCACGCGAAACGCTGCGCCGCTGGGCGCCGACGCACCGAAGCGACGCGCCCAGACGTCACCGCCCGAAGCGTAGACGACGACGAAGCTCCCATCGGAGAGCGCCACGGCGTGCGCATCGGCGGCGTCGCCATCGGCGATGGACTGCGCCGTGCCCGCGGTGCCCAGCGGACGCGCCGTCGCGAAGACCGAAGCCCGAACACCCGCCCCCGGCTCGGTCCACGCGAGCAGCGTGCGCGTGGCGGTGGACGCGACGGAAGGCGCCGCGCGCCGCACGCCCGGGGCCACCAACGATCCCGCTCCAGTGGGCGGGTTGTCGTCGACGACCTGCGCGGCCACGTTGCCCGGCGTCGCCTGCAGCGTCTCCCACGCCGCCGCGAAGGCGCCGGCCGCGCCCGCTGGCAGCGACGTCAACGAAGGCGCCGACTGCGTGTTCGGACCGCCTCCCAGCGAGACCTCGTGCGCGAGCGCGCCGAAGTTCGTCTCGGGCGTTCCATCGTTGGCGAAGTAGCGCGCGCGAACGTCCTCGACGGGAACGTTTGCGACGCCCCAGGCGACGACGAGGCGGTGCCCCATGGGCCACACCACCGACGGGTGCCGCATCAGGCCCGCGGTGTCGGTGTTCGCCGTCTGCACCGGCGTCTGGCAGCGCGCCGAACAAGCGGTGCCGTCGGCGTTCGCGGTGCCGAGATCGCACGACTCGTCGAAGTCGAGCGTGCCGTCGCCGCAGTGCCCCACCGGAGCCTGCGCATGCACCACCACCGTGGCGCTCTGCTGCTGTCCGGCCGCGACGCCGACCTCGGCACAGCCCGCACCGAGGATGCCCTGGCGCGTCGTTCCGTCGGGCGCGCGCACGGTGCCCTGGCCGTGAACGAGCACGAGGTACGAACCCGCGGCGGGGATCGTCACCGTCACCGGCTGCGTCGGCAGGAAGCACGTGTCCACCGGCGACGCCGTGCCGTAGCGCGCGGACTCGGCGCTCCACCCCGCGCCGCAGCGCACCGCGGGGGTCACGGCGCCACCCGGCAGCGCGTCGAGCACCCGCGCGCCGGCCGCGTCGCGCACCTGCCCCGCCGCTGTGTCGCAGCGCCACGCGCCCTTCGGAAACACCCGGAGATGCAGCGGTCCCGTGAGCTCCGAGAGCATGAGGTCCGGGTCGACGAGGCGCAGCGCCGGGCCCGCGGCGTCGGGAGCTCCGCACCCCGACACGCTCAGCAGCAGCAGCAGCACCAACGTCGCGCGGGTCTTCATCGTCGGCGGCGCGACACTACCGCAGGCGCGGCGCTCACGGCACCAGCTTGTAGCCCCGCCCGTACACCGTGAGGATGTGCTGCGGCTTGTCCGGCGTCGTCTCGATCTTCTTGCGCAGCTTCACGATGAAGTTGTCGACGGCGCGGCTGTTGATCGCCTGCACGCCCCACACGCGGTCGAGGATCTCGTCGCGCCCGACGGCCTCGCCGGACTTCTCGAGGAGCAGCCGCAGGAGTTCGACCTCGTAGGAAGACAGCGCCTCCTCGCGGCCGTCGAGCAGCACGGCGTGCCCCGGGAGGTTCACCTCGGCGCGTCCGATGCGCACGGCCTGGGGCGCCGCGGCGGCCCGCTCCACCCGTCGCAGCGCGGCCCGCACCCGCGCGGCCAGCTCGCCGAGGGAGAAGGGCTTGGTGACGTAGTCGTCGGCGCCGGCGTCGAGGCCGCGGATCTTGTCGCTGTCCTGGCTGCGCGCCGAGAGGATCAAGATCGGCACGCTGCGCGAGAGCTTTCGGAGCTGCGCGCACACCTCGTAGCCGTTCGTGTCGGGGAGCATGAGGTCGAGCAGCACGAGGTCGGGGCACGCCGCACGCGCAAGCTCCACGGCCTGCCGGCCCGTCGGGGCGTGCACCACGCGGTACCCCTCGAAGCTCAACGCGTCGGTGATGCCGAGCGCCATCGCGGGCTCGTCCTCGACGAGCAGGATCTGCTTCTCGCCGACCATGGATCGATGCCCGCGTTCTACCCGAAGCCGCGCCGCCGTGCGTTGACCTCGGCGCGTTTCGCATGCGATCCCGCCCGCACCATGCCCCACGCCCCCGGCGAGCTGTACCCCGAGATCGAGGCTTTCCAGACCGGCCGGCTGCGGGTCTCGCCGCTGCACGAGCTTTACTTCGAGGTGTCCGGCAACCCGAACGGCAAGCCCGTGGTGTTCCTTCACGGAGGTCCCGGCGGCGGCAGCGACCCGCGGTACCGGCGGTTCTTCGATCCGCAGCGCTACCGCATCGTGCTCCTCGACCAGCGCGGCTGCGGCAAGAGCACGCCGTACGCGTCGCTCGAGGACAACACCACCTGGCACCTCGTCGAGGACCTCGAGGCGTTGCGGGAGCACCTCGGCATCGACCGCTGGCAGGTCTTCGGCGGATCGTGGGGCAGCACCCTCGCCCTCGCGTACGCCCAGGCCCACCCGGCGCGGGTCAGCGAGCTCGTGCTGCGCGGGATCTTCCTGCTGCGCCGCAAGGAGATCGACTGGTTCTACCAGCACGGCGCGAGCGAGCTCTTTCCCGATGCGTGGGAGTCGTACCTCGCGCCCATTCCCGTGGCCGAGCGCGACGACCTGGTCGCGGCATACCACCGGCGGTTGACGGGCGACGACCCCGCCGAGCGCGAGGCCTGCGCCGTTGCGTGGAGCGTCTGGGAAGGCTCGACGAGCCGCCTCGTCCCCGACGCCGACATGGTGCGCCGCACCGGCGATCCGCACTTCGCCGAGGCCTTCGCGCGCATCGAGTGCCACTACTTCGTGAACCGCGGCTTCCTGCGCTCCGACGCCCAGCTCCTCGAGGACGTCGACCGAATCCGGCACATCCCCGCGGTCATCGTGCAGGGCCGCTACGACGTCGTGTGCCCCATGGACTCCGCGTGGGCGCTGCACCGCGCGTGGCCCGAGGCCGAGTTCGTCATCGTTCCCGACGCGGGTCACGCCGTCGCCGAGCCCGGCATCACCCGCGCGCTCCTCGACGCGACGGACCGCTTCGCGCGTTGACGCCCGCGCGGGGCGCTCCGTACGGTGCGTGCATGAAGCGCGCGACGTGGATCCCGGGCCTGCTCGTCGTCGGGGTTGCGTGCGCGACGACGTCCGCCCCGACGCCCCGCGCCGCGACGCCTGAGGCGACGCCCGCGCCGCCCGTCGCCGCTTCGCCGCCGCCGATGGCACCAGAGCCTTCGACGCCGACGACGCCGGATGCGGGCGCGCCTGCGGCCGATGCCACGAACGCCTCCGCAGACCTCGCGCAGCGCCGCTACGCCGAGGGCGTCGAGGCTGCGACGCGACGCGATTGGGACGCCGCCGCGCGGGCCTTCGGGGATGCCTTCGCGGCGCTTCCGTCGGTGGAGCTGGCCTTCAACGCCGCGCGGATGTTCGAGCACCTGGCCGAGTTCGAGCGCGCCGCCGAGTGGTACCGCCGCGCCCTCACCCGCGATCCGGCGCCGGTGCTGCGCGCGCAGATCACGGCGCGCATCGACGCCATGGAGCGCGACGCCCGACGCCGCCAGGAGGGCATCGCGCAGGCGCCGCCGGACTCGGCAGCGCTGAGCGCCGAGGCGTCGTCGTGGTTTCAGCGCGGGCTTCAGTTCGTGCGGCGGCGGCAGTGGGCGCAGGCGCTGCAATCGTTCGAGCAGGCACAGCAGTTCGTGCAGGGAGCGGGAGCGGGCGTGCCGGAGCTGATGTTCAACCTCGGCGTCGCCCACGAGCGGCTGGGCCACCGCGACGAAGCGGAAGCGGCCTATCGCTCGTACCTCGCCGCGCGCCCGGACTCACCGGACCGCGGCGAGATCGAGCGTCGCATCCGGGAGCTTCGACGCTAGCGACGCGCTCAGGCGTGCGGGGGAACGGGCGCGGCGGGAGCGGCCGCGGCGGGAGCGGGGGCGGCAGGCGGAAGCGCACCCGCGGGCAGGGGTCCGCTCAGCGTGCGGAGGAACGCCACGAGCTGACGGACCTGCGTCGCGTCGAGGTCGCGCCCGAGCTGCACGGCGCCCATGGTGCGCACGGCGTCGTCGAGGGTGCGCGCCCACCCGTCGTGGAACCACGGTCCGGTCTCGGCCACGTTGCGCAGCAGCGGGACCTTGAAGACGCTCCGGTCCGAGGCCTGGTGCGTGACGTTGAAGCGGCCGTCGTCGGCGGCGGTGCGCGCTCCCCCTCGCAGGGCGAAGTAGTCGCGCACGGCGCCCAGGCGCTGGAAGCTCCCGCCGCCGACGCCGATGCCGTTGTGGCAGCTCGTGCAGCCGACGGACTCGAAGAGCCGCGCCCCCTCGCGGGCATCGCCGTCGAGCGCCGTATCGTCGCCGCGAAGGAAGCGGTCGGCCACGCCCGGCGTGACGAGCGACTCCTCGTACGTCGCGATGGCGTCGCGCGCGTTGTCGGCGGTGATTCCGTCGTGATAGCTCGCCGCGAACGCCGTCACGTAGGCGGGGTTGCGCCCGAGGGCGGCGACCACCGCGGGCCACGTGCTCCCCATCTCGGCGGGGTTCGCGACGGGGCCCGCCGCCTGCTCGCGAAGGTTCGCGGCGCGTCCGTCCCAGAACTGCAGCACGTTGTAGCGGGCGTTGAGCACCGTCGGCGCGTTGATGGGGCCGACCTGGCCGCGGATGCCCGTGGACGTGCGATGGCCGTCGACGCCGCCGTGGGCGACGTCGTGACAGCTCGCGCAGGAGAGCGTGTTGTCGGCCGACAGCACCGTGTCGTGGAAGAGGCGCTGGCCGAGCGAGGCCTTCGCGGCGTCGACGTCGACGTGCTCGGGCAACGGCTGGAGCACGGTGCGGAGGCGGCGGAGCTCGGCGGGCACGGCGGACGCGGCGACGGGCTCCCAGTACTCGGTGGTGGGCGGGAGCTCCCGCGGGTCCTTGCAGGCGGTGAGGGACTGCGCGGAGACGAGGGCGAAGACCGTGAAGACGCTTCGGAGTCGCATGAGGGACCTCAGTGGGCTGGTGCGGGCGCCGGCGCGGGGAGCACCCGCAGCGGCAACGGAGCGCGCGCCTCGCCGGCGTTGGCGATGCGCACGGTGACGGGACCGGTCTGGGCGCCGTCGGGGACCTGGCACTCGATGGTGGTGGGCGTGACCGCCGAGGTCGGGCACGTGAGCGCGCCGAGGGTCACTCCGACGTGCGCGACGTCGGTGCCGAAGTTGCGGCCGCGCAGGGTGATGCGCGTCCCCGGCGCCGCGGCCGGGGGCGTGAAGCCGGTGACCACCGGCGGAATGGTGATGGCGAAGGGCTCGGCCGACGCCGCGGGCTGGCGGCCGTCGGCGTCGAGGCTGATCACGCCGCCGCGCGAGCCGCGCGGAACGACGAAGGCGAACTCCGTGGTGCTGTTGCGCACGGGGTGCACGACGGTGGTGCCGAGGCGCACCGTGAGGCGCGCGGGGTCCGGCTCGAAGCCCGTTCCGTGCACCACCACCGTGGACCCGATGGGACCCGCGGGCGGATCGACGGCAGTCACCGCGACGGGCTGGAGCACGAAGAACTCCATCGGCGCCGCGCCCGTTCCCTGAAGCCTCCCGACCACCTGGAAGCGCCCGGTCTGCGCGTTGCGCGGCACCGTCACGACGATGGCATCGTGGGAGAAGCTCTCGATGGGCACATCGGCGCCGTTGAGGCGCACCGTCGCGAGCGCGCGATCGGAGGGAAAGTTCGTTCCGCGGAGCGTGACGCGGGTGCCCGCGATGCCGCGCTCGGGTTCGACGGCGGTGATGCGCGGACGCAGGCTCACCATGAACGGATCGCGCGAGTGCCCGGTGCCGCTGCCGGGAACCGTGACGCCCCAGAGGCCCGAGTGGGCGCCCTCGGGCACCTCGACGACGACCTCCGTGGCCGTCGACGACACGACGTGCGCGGGCACCGTGCCGAGCAGCACGGTGTTCTGCGCAGGCACCGTCGAGAACCCCGTGCCGAAGAGCGTCACGCGCTCGCCGATGTCGCCCGCGCGGGGCTCGGTGCGCGCCACGGTGACCGGTGCCGTGACGCGAAAGTCCGCCGCCGACGGCACCGGACCGACGCCCGCCACCGTCACCGCGATGCGTCCGGTCTCGGCGTCGTCGGGGACCGTCACGGCCAGCTCCCCAGGCGCGGCCGCGACCACCGTCGCAGCGTGCGTTCCAAAGGTGATGGTGACGCGCGCGGCGTCGCTGCCGAAGTGCTCGCCGCGCAGGGTCACCCGCGTGCCCGGCGGCCCGGACGCGGGCTCGAAGGCGCGGATCGCCGGGGCGGGCCCGACGAAGAGCCGCGTCGCCGTTTCGTAGCGCCCGGCGTGCGGGACCTCGACGGCGATGGTTCCTCCGACGGCGTCGAGCGGGACCTCGACCTCGAGCTCTGTCGCCGACGCGCGAAGCACGCGCACGGGCCTTCCTGCGAGGGTCACGTGGTCCTGGGCGGCGGTCGCGGAGAAGCCAGCACCTCGAAGGGTGACGTGACCGCCCGGGGCCACGGCGCCCGGCGCGACGTCGCGCACGAGGAGCCGCTCGGAGAGGGTGAGATCCCCGGCGCTGCGCGCCTCGCCGCCCGCCGTGCGCACGAACACCGGACCGGTCTGCGCTCCGTCGGGAATGATCACCCGCAGCGAGTTCGTGTCGCCGGCGCGGACCACCATCGTGAGCGAGCCCACGCGCACGGTGTTGTCCGACGGACGCGCCGCGAAGTTCTCGCCGCGGATGGTCACCTCGGCGCCGGGCGCGGCGCTCGCCGGTTCGACGGAGCGAACCACCGGCGCAGGAAGGCGCTCGGTGACGCGGAACGTGTCCTGCGATTCCGTCTCGTCGGAGCCCGCGGCGAGCACGAAACGCCCGCTCTGCGCGTTGTCGGGCACGACCACGGTGATGCGCTCGGGGAGCACCTCGGTGGGCACCACCGGCTGGTCGTTGAACAGCACGCGCAGCGCGCGGGTGAAGCCCCGGCCCTCGATGCGCACGCGGGTCCCGGGCGGCCCGGCGGTGGGGACGATGCGCTCGATGAGCGCGTGGGCCTGCGCGTACCCCGCGGCGGGCGCCGCGATCACGGCCGCGAGGGCGACGAACGGAGCGAGCGATCGGTGCTTCATGCTTCCTCGGGATGCGCCGGCTGCGGCGCGACGTCGTCGAGCGCCCCGTCGGCGCGATGGTGGTCGGCCAGGTCGTCGAAGATCTCCTCGAGGCCGAGCGGAGATCCGCTGAGCGCGAGCAGCGCACGCACGACGTTGCGCGTTGCCTCGTACACCCGCAGCCAGTGGAGCCGGGCGCCCTCGAGGGTCGGACTGCGGAGGTTCGCCGCACGCAGGCGCTCGTCGGCGGCCTTCACGGTGTCGATCCCGCGGCGCGCGGCCAGCACCTCGTCGCGCCAGTACGCCTGGTCGCGCACCGACGCCGCGAACTCGTCGAGGGAGCCGAGCACGTGGTCGAGCGCGGCGGCCAGGCGCTGCGGACCTCGCTGCGACAACGTCGTCGCGGGCTCGACGAAGAACGCCCCATAGGGAACGGTGCCCGCGCGATGGGACTCGAGGTGCCGGGCGAAGCGAAGGAGCACCTCGCGCGCCTCCTGCAGCGGCGCCTCGCGGAGGGCGACGGCTTCGTGCAGCGAAGGGTCGGCGCTTCGCGCGAGGTGGAGCTGTTGCGCCACGGAGTCCGTCGCGTGGCGAAGCGTGGCCGTCGCGAGGTGCAACGCGGCATCGAACTCGCGGACGCGCCCCACCAGATGGTGCGCGATCTGGTCGATGGCGTAGTCGCCGTAGATGCGCGTCTCGTCGAAGTCGATGTAGGCGTCGGCCATGGCGCGAAGGTTTCTGCCACCGCCGGGCCCTTGTAAAGCGCCGCGCGCGCTCTCTGCGGGGTGTAAGCGCGCAGGCCGGTGCGGCGTTCCCCCGGCGTGCCCACCTCGACGCGACACGCCGCGAGCCCTCCGACGCGCTCCAGCGCTTTCGTCCGCGACGGAACGGGCCTAGGATGCGCGGCACCGAGATCCCATGGTCCTGAACGCGCCGGCCGCCGAGGAGAAGGCCCTCGTCGAGGCCGCCCAGGCCGGCGACGCGGCGGCGCTGCGCATGCTCCTCGAGCGGTTCTCGCAGCCCCTGTACGGCGCGGTGATCCTCCCGCGCATCGGCATCGCCGCGGACGCCGAGGACATCCTGCGCGAGACCCTGCTGCGGGCCATGGACCGCCTCGGGACGTTCCAGTGGGGCGGCGCGGGGATCTTCCCGTGGCTGCGGCAGATCGCGATCCATCAGGTGATCGACCACGTGCGCCGGGTGCAGCGACGCACGCGCCTCGAGGAGCGCGTCGAGCGCCAGGCGGCGGACGTGATGCCGCTGCACCACGCGGGCGCCGAGGATCTGCTCATCGACCAGCAGGAGCGTGCGCTGGCGCTCAAGACCATGGGGGCGGCCATGGACGTGCTGAATGAGCGCTACCGCCAGGCTGTGACGCTGCGACTTCTCGAGGAGCGGCCGCGCGAGGAGTGCGCGTCGACGATGGGCGTGACGGTGGGCAACTTCGACGTGATCCTGCATCGCGCGCTCGCCGCGCTGAGAAAGGCCTATGGTGTCCGATGAGCGCTGACATGCCCTGGAACCCCGAAGACGGTCCGCCGCCGACGGACGAGGAGCGCGCAGCCGCGGAGGCCCTCGGCGCGGCCCTCGATGCGCGATCGGTCCCTTCGGACCCGGACCTGCGCGACCTCGCGGGCGTGGCCGGACGCATCACGGCGACGGCACACCCGAACGCCGAGCGCGACCGTGCGACGGCGGTGCGCGTGACCGACGGCGTGCTCGCGGCGTCGAGCCCCGCATCGGCCCGACGACAATGGCTCGTGCGTCGCGTGCTGCCCTTCGCGGCGGCGGCCTCGGTGCTCCTGGTGGCGGGAGGCCTCGGCAGCCGCTCCTTCGCGCCGACCCCGCGGAACCCACCGAGCATCTCCCGCAACGCCGACGACGTCCTGCGCGCACCCATGGGCGATCACCCCACTTCGTCGCCGACGGCCCGCCTCGACGACGCGCGGCTCTCGGCGTGGCGCGACCTGATGCTGCGCGGAGGCACGCGATGACGGGCCTGCGCGTGGTGCTCGTCGCGGCGCTCGTCGTCGCTGCATGCCGCGGGGGCAGCGGCGATCGTCCCGCGACGCCGCCCAACGAGGCCGTGCTCGCGGTGCTCGGGACGGCGCGGGCGCTGCACCACGAGGCCGACGTCTACGAGAACGCCGGCGACTTCGTGCAGGCCTCGGAGGCCGTGCGCCGCGTGCTCGCCCTCGCCATTCCTCCTGGCATGGCCGAGGCCGAGGACCTCCGCTCCGACGCCTACGGCCGCCTCGCCGAGCTCGCCCTCCGCCGCAACGCTCCCGACGAAGCCCGGGCCCTCGCCGATACGGGCCTCCGCGATACGCAGCGCGAGAGCGTGCTGCGCGGACGGCTGCTCCGCGTGCGCGGACAGTGCTTCGGCGCACTCGCCGACCGCGATCACGCCGCGGGTGACGAGACCTCCGCCGCGCGCGACCGCGCCGAGGCCATTCGCACGCTCGAAGAGTCCATCGCCATGAACCTGCGCATCGTGCGCCGTCTCACGCAGCCGGGGGCCCGGTGAGACCCGCCCTTCGCGCGCTGGTCGTCGCCTGCGTCGGGGTCGTCGGGTGCGCCCTCACGACGGCTTCGCGGCCCGCACGTTGGGCGCCGCCCTCGGCTCCGTCGGCGTCGGTCCCCGGACGCGACGTTCGTGGGGACGCAGCGCATGGCTCGGAGGTCTCGAACGCGCGGCCGACCACCGCACCGCCTCCGCCGGTGGCCTCGGTCCCGCACCCGCCGTCGATGCCGGTCCTCCAGCAGTTCTCCATGCCAGCTTCGGTGGCATCGACGCCGTCTGCCGTGGAGCGCGAGCCGAGCGACGGTGACGAAGCCCGCGAGACGCGCATCGCGTCGGCGGTGCGCCGCATCCGCGACGAGCAGCTTCGCCTCGCGACGGGGCCCGTGTGCCACGACGTCTGCTACGCCACCGCCACCATCTGCACCGCCGCTGGAGAACTGTGCCGCCTCACCGGCGTCGAAGACGCCCGCTGCGTTCGCGCCCGCGAGGCCTGCGACGACGCCGGACGGCAGCGCGACGGCACCTGTCCGTCCTGTCCGCCGTCACCGTGACGGCGCGAACGGCGTGCTAGCGTGCCGCGGTGATGCGCGCCCGCCGGCCCCTCGCCCTCGCCTTCGCCGTACCGATGCTCTGCTCGTCGCTGGCCCTCGCGCAGACGGCGCCGGCGCCCGAGGCTCTGCCCCCGCCGCCGCCCGCTGCGACCGAGGTGCTTCCGCCGCCGCCTGCCGCCGCTCCGGAGGAGGCAGCCGCGACCCCCGCGCCGCCTCCGACCGCAGCGCCGACGCTGACGGCGACGCAGGTGCTGGCACCGGGTGCGACGTGGCCCCTCGCGCAGCCCGCGATGCAGCGCGCGATGACGCGAGAGCGCATCCGGTTGCTGAACCGCGCGATGATCGGCCTGCCCGAGCGAAGCCGCAGCGGACGCATCACCGAGGGCGTGCTGAACCTCGTCGTCGGAGGCGGGCTCATCGCCCTCGGCTTCGTGCTGACGCCCGACGCCGGTGGCGTGTCGCCGTTGCAGGGATTGCTCTGGTTCCAGGGTTCCTACAGCGCGCTGAGCGGCACCGTGGCGCTGGCCTGGACGCCCGCGCGGGAGCGTCTTCCGCCGAGATACCTCGAGCTTCCGGTGCGCACCGCGGCCGAGCGCCGGGCGCGTGTTCACTTCGGAGAAGAGGCCCTCGACGACATGGCGCGAGACGCCCGGCTGCGCCGCACACTCATGGGAGTGGGCAGCTCGGTGCTCGGCCTCGGGACGCTCGCAATCCTCTATCGAGATCAGATCTTCGACGGCGCGCCGCTCCCGACGCCGGTCGAATACAACTACCTCGTCATCGGTCTCACCGCGGTGAGCGTGGCGGCGAACCTCATCACGGTCTTCACGCAGACCGAAGAGGAGCGCCTCCGCGAGGTCTATCGCCAGGAGCTTCGGCTGCTCCGCGAGGCGAACGAGGACTGAGCGAGGCGGACACGTCCGCGGTGCCTTGCGGAGAGCGGGTGCCGTGTCGATGTTGGTGCGATGAGCAGGGGACTCCAGCGTGCGCGCAAGGGCGTCGCCCTCGGCGCCGCGGTGGGCATCGTCGCGGCCCTCTCGCTCACCGCATGGAGCACCATGACCCGTGTCAAAGAACCAAAGTATGCCGTGGAGTCGTCGGAAGGTGACTTCGAGGTGCGCGCCTACGCGCCGCGCGTGGTCGCCGAGACCCTCGTCGACGGCTCCTTCGGCTCCGGAGGAAGCGAGGCCTTCGGGCGCCTCGCCGGGTACATCTTCGGAAAGAACGCCGCCTCCTCGACCATCGCGATGACGGCTCCGGTGGGCCAGCGCGCCGCATCGCGTATGCTCGCAATGACCGCACCGGTGGGGCAGGCGCGCGAGGGAGCGGCGTGGCGCGTGACCTTCACCATGCCCGAGGGCGAGACGCTGGCGTCGCTCCCGTGTCCGCTCGATGAGCGGGTGCATCTGCGCGCGGTCGATGCGGCGCGCTACGCCGTGGTGCGCTTCAGCGGTCGCTGGACCGACGAGAAGATGGCCGAGCGCACCGGCGCCCTCCGCGCGTGGGCGCTGCGCCAGGGGCTCGACGTCGCCGGCGAGCCCGAGGCCAATCGATACAACCCGCCATGGACGCCGTGGTTTCTTCGACGCAACGAGGTGTGGCTCGCGCTCGCGCCGGCCGCGACGGCGGCGGGCGCGACGCAAAGATGAAGTACCTGCGAGACACGTTCTCCCAGGTACCCATCATTGACCGCACGAGCGTCCGGGGCGCACGCCGCGTCGAGCTCAGATCCGGGCGCAGATCTCGGTGCCGCTGGTGCCGAGGACCGGGATGACCTGGACGCACACGCGCAGCGACGCCGCATCGAAGCGAACGCCGCTCACGAGTCCGCAGGACCCGATTCCGGGCAGGCAGCTCAAGGCACCGGTGACGGCCGCACCGAGGCCCGACGAGCTGAGCGTGAAGTTCACCGTTGCATGGTAATTGCCAGTGTCGCTCGTCCCCGCGGCCCAGGTTCCCACCATGCAGGTGTTTGGCACGGTGCACGTGTTGGGCACGTTGCAGGTGCTGGCCACGTTGCAGGTGCTGGCCACGTTGCACGTGTTGGCCACGTTGCAACTCCGCGCACGTCGGCAGCTCGTCGGGTGCAGGATGCAGCTTGCCACGGTGTCCCAGCCGCACTGGGCGCCGCTGGTGACGGTGTGCGTGCCGCAGCGGGCCGCGTCGGTGACGGAGTGCGTGCCGCAGCGCGTGGCGTCGGTGATCGCGTGCGTGCCGCAGCGCGTGGCGTCGGTGATCGCATGCGTGCCGCAGCGCGTGGCGTCGGTCACGGCGGTCGTCCCGCAGCGCGCGGCCTCGGTCACCACGCTCGTTCCGCACTGGGCCGCACTCGTCACCGTCGTGAACACCTGTGTCGCCGTGCGCGTCGGGATGTCCACGGTGGCCCTGCCGGTCAGCCCGAAGGAGGCGTCGGAGCTGATCGTGCCGGTGAGCGTCACCGCAGCGATGACGCCATCAAGGGTGCCGGACACCCGCGCTCCACCCCGGTCGAGGTCGACGGTCGTGCTGGTGAGGGTGTGCCCGGCGATCAACACCCTGCCCTGCATGTTCGCGTGCCACGCCGTCGGGTCTCGGGTGAGCTGAAGGTCGTAGCGAACGGGAGTGCTCGCCGCCGGGAAGTCGATCGCCTGGAACGGCGACGCGCCGAAGGCGCCTTGCACGCGAATGCCGGCGGCGGTGACGGCGAGCGTCGACGAGGCGACGTCCACCGAGCGAAGCCCCAGCGCCGACGGGTGCGGCACGCGGGAGAGGTCGATGGTGAGCGCGCTCGCGTAGGTGAGCTGGTTCTCCGCGAGCACGCTCGAGAGCACGCCCGAGGCGCTCACCGAGGGGCCGACCACCGGCGCCCAGTTGGGCATCCAACGAGCTGGATCGGTGACCCCGGAGAAGCCCACGCGGTAGGCGTCGCCGTTCTGCGTATAGACCGCCGAGGCCTCGGCGAGCGGCGCCTGCACCCCGAGCATCGAAGACAGCCAGGTGGAGGCGATCTCCATGTCGCCATTGACCCCGATGCGGAAGGGCTCGCTCGGGTCGGTGAGCGCCGAGCGCCCGTTCATGTCGGGATCGACGTCCGCGACGGCGGTGCCCGTGTAGTTCCAAGGCGTGACGGTGCTGCTGGCGAGCCGGGTGCCGGTGAGCATGAGCTGGCCGTCGAAGGGCGCGGCAAGATCGGCCGGGAGGCCCGTGGTGACCCGAGGAACGTACGGGAAGTCGCGCGTCCCCGAGAGACCGAAGCCGATGTCGGTAATCGGAGCGTACCGCAGGAGCCCCGTGGCCGAAGCCTGCATCGCGAAGCCGGGCGACGCCGGGTTCACCACGATCGTCGTGCTCACGCCGGCGCTCGTCATCGCATTGAGTCCGCCCGCACCCGGCACGAGGGGCGCGTTCAGGCTGTCGGAGATGTGGAGCACGAGGTAGTTGCGCGCGGCCTGCACGGGGATGTCGTCGTAGCCCAGCGCGGCGAGCTCGACGCCGTTGCCGACGCTCACCTCGGCGCCCGGCGCCATGGGAATGGGCACGCCGCCCGGGTTCAGCGGTGAAGCGAGGAAGGCGTCGGCCGTGCCGCTGAGGTCGACCAGCCCTTGGGAGCGATCGGTCCCGTAGGCGAGCGTGAGGTTCGCGTTCTGGATGGCGATGGACTCCGTCGCGGACCGCACGAGGTACACGGTGCCGACGAGGGTCACGCCGTCGGCGGTCTCGGTGCTGTTCGCGGCGTCCGCGCGAAAGGTGATCGGCGATGCGCTCCGCGGACGCAGGATCCAGGTGACCGTTCCGCTCGCGTCCACCGTTGAGGCGTCCACAGGCGCGTCGGGGAGAACGGCGTCGGCGGGCGAGACGTCCCACGCCCCTGCGTCGGCGGAGGCGGCGGCGTCGGCCGGCGACGCGCCATCAAGCCCTGGAGCACCGTCGGAGCCGACGTCCATCGCAGACGTCGCGTCCGTGCCTGGAGTAGCGTCCGGCGCGATGACGGCGGCGTCCAGCGCCCCGTCGACGGGAACCACCGGCACGTCCGGCGACCCCGCATCGGCGCTCGTTGCGTCGACGGGCGGTCCGTCGGTGGACCGCGCGTCGGTGGGCGGTGCGTCCGTCGGCGCGGCATCGGTGGACGCTGCGTGCGTCGGCGCGCCGTCGGCGCGGGCCCCATCGGACACCGTGGACGATCCGTCCGTCATGACCTGCGCATCGGCGGACGCGTCGCCGGCGGGCGGCGTGCCACAGCCGTGCGCGAAGGCCATCAGCGAGCCGATCGCGAGCGTCGCTCTGGAATGTCTGTTCATGGGGTTCTCTCGGTGCTTGGGTGGGTGAAAGGCGGCGGCGGGGGCGAGTCGACGCTCGATGCAAACGGAGCGACCGGCTTCGGCGAGGAACTCCCCGCCCCGCC
>CAIMWA010000258.1 GCA_903845045.1 uncultured delta proteobacterium
CAGAGCCCGGCTGCTCGTCCGCCGGGCGTGGGCGATGCGAGCCGTTTCGTCGGGAAGAGTGGGGAAATGATCCTCCCCACCGGGAGCTCGTAGATGTGTAGAAGTGATAGGGCTGAAGCCCACGGCAAGCTGGGTGAAGCCCGCAAGGCGGGCTGCAGCGCCGTCGCACCCACCGCGCGGGTGCCGTCGACAGCCCGTGGAACGGGCTTCAGCCCGAGGTACGAAGCGCATCCAAATCGACGCGCACGCCGACCGATGAGCAACGCTCGCGCGCCGGACCGCGCGATGGCCCCGTAGAACTCCGCCTCGTCGAAGGTGTTCCGTTCCATCGGCGACACGAGTCTAGCGTGAATCATCGAGATGTTCCGCGCCGACGGCGACGCGCGGGTGTTGACGTCGCCGCCGCGCCTTGGCGATCGTCGGGCATGGGGAAGTCGACGAAGGGCAAGGGGACGACGAAGGCGAAGGGTGCCAAGAAGAAGTCCGTGCGGGCGCTGCCGCCGGCGCTGCGCAAGAACGCCGAGGCGATGGCGGCGAACGCGCGGAGGGCCCTGGAGAAGCGCGCGAAGCAGGCGCTCGTCGATGCGAAGGCGGCCTACGCCGAGTCGCTGCGCGGGCTCTGGGAGTTCGGCGTCGCGCTCACGGTGCTCGCCGAGGAGGGCGTGGCCAAGGCCGCGGGCTGGGACGACGGCTTCGAGGCGCTCTGCGCCGAGGTCTTCGCGCTCGACGCGCAGTCCGCGCAGCGCCTCGTGCGCGCGGTGTCGCACGTCACCGAGGAGCAGTTCGCGGAGCTCGGCGTGCACACCATCAACGCGCGCCTCGACCTCGCCGTCGCGACGCCCGCCGAGGACACCGCGGAGATCCTCGCGGGCAAGACCGTGGTGCTGTGGGACGGCGGACCGAGCTTCGACGTGGGGGCGGCGTCGGTGCGAGCGGTCGTCGAGGCGACGAAGAAGGTCCGCGCCCAACTGCTCCCGAAGGCGTCCGCGACGCGCCGCGGGCGCACGACGACGCCGGCGGAGCGCACCGCCGCGGAGAAGGCCGCCAAGGCGCTGCGCAAGCGAGGCTTCGCGGCAGCGGTGGTGAAGGTCTTCGCGACGAAGGCCGGCGCTCCCTCGCGCTTCGTCGTCGACGGGCTCTCGCAGGCCGAGCTCGAGTCGCTGGTCGGTCGGTGAGCTTCATCAACGTCGATGAACCGTTCATCGACGTTGATGAACGCGTGCCGATCCAACTCCGTTGCGGCGGTCGCAGACCTCACCCCGGCGCTGCGCGCCACCCCTCTCCTTTCGACCGCTCGCTTCGCTCGGGTCGGCAGGAGAGGGGGAAGATCCGATCGGGCTCCGGCTCTTGCTCCCCTCTCCGGCCGAGCCGGCGGCTCGGCGCCGGTCGAACGGAGAGGGGCCGGGGGTGAGGTCTCGCTTCGCAGGGAGCGACCCGGATAGGCAACGATGAACGCCGCCCCCCCTCACCCCTGCTTCTTCGCCTCGCCCTCGATGCGCGCGTCGAGGGCCGCGTCGTCGGCGCGCTCCTGGTCCGCGTGGCGCCAGCCCTCGCGGATCCGCGCGGCCACGTACAGCGACGGGAACGAGAGGAAGAGCCCCACGATGCCGAAGACGTGCTCGAAGAGGATCAGCGACGTGATGATGACGAAGCCCGGGAGCTTCACATGCTGCGCGGTGAGCCGCGGCGAGAGGTAGTAGCTCTCGATCTTGTGCAGCACGAAGGTGCTCACGAAGAAGACGCCGATGCCGCTCGCGCCGTGCAGCGAGTACGCGAGCACGGCCATCAGCGCGCCGGACACCAGGCTCCCCACCACGGGGATCAGCGCCATCACGAAGAGGAACACCATGATCGCGGGGATGCTCGGGAAGCCCATGAAGAGCAGCACCGGCAGCGTGAGCAGCGTGTTCACCACGGCCACGACGACCTGCAGCTTCGCGGTGATGGCGATGGCGTCGCAGAGGTAGCCGACGTAGCGCAGCAGGATGCGCGCGGGGGCGTCGACGCCGAGGTCGTCGTGCCAGTGGCCGAGCTCCTTGCCCTCGAGCAGGAACACCACCGACAGGATGAGCCCGATGACCACGTACACGACGTTGCGTCCGAAGGACTCGAGGACGCCGACGACGTTGCCCGCGTAGTGCTGCGCCTGCTCGGCGAGCTGCGTCGCGCGCTCCGTCGCCGTGTGCTCGAGGCCCCGCGCGTGGAGCCACTCACGGATGTGCGCGAACTGCGTCTCGAGGTCCCCGCGCAGCTGCGGCACCTCGGGCACCACCCTCGCCCAGCCGAGGTAGATCAGCAGCCCGACGGTGCTGAGCCCCGCGAGGATCTGCAGCACGATCCCGAGCGCGAGGGGCAGCCGGAAGCGCGCGTGGAGCCAGCGCGCACCGGTTCCGATCATGCGCTCGAAGAGCACGAAGAAGACGAGCAGCACCGACAGGTGCCGGAACAGCACGAGCAGCCCGAGGAAGAGCGCCAGCACCACGGCGCGCCGCACGTTGCGGTCGGTGAACACCATCTTCATGCGCGCAGCCTAACGCGGCCCCGCGACGGCGTGGTCAGCCCGCGGCGCGCTGCTCGTCGGTGGCGACGTTTCCGTCGCGCATGGTGATCACCCGCGGGATGCTGCGCGCGAGCTCGGGGTTGTGCGTCACGAGCACCATGGTCACGCCGTGCCGCGCGTTGAGCTCGTGAAAGAGCGTGTGCACCTGCTGGCTGTTGTCGGTGTCGAGGTTGCCGCTGGGCTCGTCGGCGAGGAGCAGCTTCGGCGACAGCGCCAGCGCCCGCGCGAGGGCCACGCGCTGCTGCTCGCCGCCCGACAGCTCGCTCGGTCGGTGCGAGCGCCGATGTGCGAGGCCCACCTCGTCGAGGAGCTTCTCGGCGCGCCCACGCAGCACCGCGCGCGTCTCCGAGCCCTGGATCATTCCCGGCATCATGACGTTCTCCACCGCCGTGAACTCAGGCAACAGGTGGTGGAACTGGAACACGAAGCCGATGGCGCGGTTGCGCAGCGCCGACACCTTCGTCGAGCTGAGCGCCGTGACGAGCTGTCCGTCGAGGCGCACGGTCCCCGCGCTCGGCAGGTCGAGGGTGCCGATGATGTGCAGCAGCGTGCTCTTGCCCGCGCCGCTGGGACCGACGATGCAGACCATCTCGCCGGGGTGGATGTCGAGGTCGATGCCCCGCAGCACGTCGAGCATCTTGCCCTCGTGCTCGTAGCTCTTGCGCACGCCGCGCAGCGAGACCAGCGGATCGCTCACGAGAACCGCAGCCCTTCCACCGGGCGCAGCCGGCCGGCGAGCACCGCGGGGAACGTCGCCGCGAGCAGGCAGATGCCCACGCTGGTCACGAACACGAGCCCGTAGTCGGCGGGGGCGATGAGCACCGGGAGACGGTCGATGTAATAGACCTCGGGGTCCAGCGGAATCCCCACGCGCTTCATCATCAGCGCCGACAGCACCGCGGCGCTCGTGCCGAGCAGCGCGCCGACCATGCCGATGAGCCCGCCCACGGCGAGGAACACCCGGGTGATGAACCCGTCGGTGGCGCCCATGGCCTTGAGCACGGCGATCTCGCGGCCCTTCTCGGTCACCAGCAACAGCAGCGTCGCCACGATGCTGAAGCTCGCGACGATGATGGCCACGGTGAGGAGCAGCCAGATGAGGAGCTTCTCGAGCTTGAGCGCGCGAAAGAGGTTCTGGTTGAGCTGCTTCCAGTCGCGCACGCGCAGCCCGGGGGCGGGAGCGTGGGCGTGGGCGGCGGGGGCCACGGCGGCCACCACGCGGTCGCTGAGCTCGACGTCCGAGAGGCGCACCTCGATGGCCGTGATCTCGCCGTCGCGGTAGTTGAAGAACCGCTGCGCCACCGGCATCAGCACGTACGCGTACTTGGTGTCGTACTCGTACATGCCCGAGTAGAAGACGCCCGCCACGCGAAACACCTTGGTCTTCGGCATCGGCCCCAGCGGACCGATGGAGCCGAAGGGCGAGACGGCGCGCACCTCGTCGCCCACCGCGAGGTGCAGGTTCGTCGCGAGCTCGCGCCCCACGATGATCCCCGGCAGCGGATCGACGGGCGCGCCGGGCACGCGCTGCGGGTCACGCGTTGCCGAGAAGCCGAGGCCATCGATGGGTGTGGGCGGGAGGTCCAGCTCGCCACGCCCGGCCACCGGGCGGCGCTCGCTGGCCGAGAGGTGGTTCAACCGCGACGCATCCTGCAGGTACTCGAGGCGGCCGCGAATGAGCTCGCCGCGGAGGCCGTTGGCTGCGCCGCCGAGCGACGGGTCGATGCCGCGCAGGATCACCCCGGACAGGTTCGTCTGCGACGTGATCATCACCTCGCCCTGGACCAGCGGCGTCGCGGAGGTGACCTCGGGGCGCGCGCGCACGATGCGCAGCAGCGGCTCCCAATCGGCGAAGCCTCCGCGCTCCTGGTCGACGACGACATGAGGGTTGTTCCCGAGGATCTTACGCTTCAGGTCGTTGCCGAAGCCGCCCATCACCGAGATGGTCATGCAGAGCGCGAACGATCCGAGGCCCACGCCGAGGAACGCGAGGAACGAGATGACCGTGAGGAAGCCGCTCTTGCGCGCGCGGAGCTGCCGCACCGCCACGAGGAGCTCGGCGCCGCCCCGCTCGAGGCGGTCGAAGAGCCGCGGCATCCAGAGCAGCGTCGAGAGGAAGTACGCCTCGAGCGCGGACAAGAGCACGCCCACGCGGAGCATCACGAAGAGCAGCGACGGGGTCATGCCCGCGCCCGCCACCTCGAGGCGCGCGGCGCCGCGCAGACACCCGAAAGAGAGCGCGAGGCACAGCACCATCCACCCGGCGTAGAGCCACCGGCGGCGCCCCATGGACGCCACGCGGCGCGAGATCA
>CAIMWA010000259.1 GCA_903845045.1 uncultured delta proteobacterium
GCGCGGAAGACCTCGGCGCCTGGGCTTCGACGCCGGCGAGATGTTCGGTGCGCTGGGGGCGTGCGTCGCGGCGGCCGTCGGTCCGTCGGTGTCGCCGGGCGCGCGACGGGGCGTGCACCGCGCGCTCGACGGAGCGGCGCACGCGCTGGTGCGGGGCTTCCTCGCGGACCGAACCTTTCTCTCGCGCGACGCGGGCCTCGGCGGCGTGGCGCGGGAGCGTGCGGGCCGGGCGGCGCTGCACGCCGAGCTCCTGCGGCTGCGCTGGGACGCGGCGATGGCGCGATGGCTCCCGTCGGCGCTGCGGCGCGAAGCGGGGGTGAGCGAGCGCTTCGTGGCCGAGACGACGCGGGCCTGGGGGGCGGCGCCGTCGCCCGTGTGGGCGGTGCACCTCGCGGCGCTGGCCTTCGAGCCCGGAGGTACCTGGCCGGGGCGCTCCGCGGCGCGGGTGCGCGGGGCCCTGCATGCCCTGGCGCTGCGCGAGACGCTGCGCGAGCGCTTCGACGAGGACTGGTTCCGCAACCCCCGCACCGGCGCGGCGGTGCGCGGTGCGTGGGATGCCTTGCGCGCGCTCGGTCCCACGGCCACCGGCGACGCAGCCACGGAGGACGCCGCGCTCGTGCGCTGGCTGCGCGACTCCGTGGACGGGCTGCGCTAGCCGGAGCTCCCGAAGCGGAGGGGGTAGTCGACCTCGACGTCGCCGCCCTCGGGCTGCGGGTAGCGCCAGCTCTGGATGCTCGTCTGCACGCACCGGGTGAGCGTCGCGTCGTGCACGCTGTCGGAGATGACCCGGGTGTTGCGCACGTGGCCGTCCTCGCCGACGCGGACGCGCACCACGATGACGCCGGCCCGGGGGTCGTTGCGCGAGGCGTTCGCGTAGCAGCTCGCGATCTGCGAGTGGTAGTGCTGGTAGACGAAGCGAAACGCCGCCGGGTCCATGTGCCCCGTGGCGTCGGTGGCGTCGCCGGGGCGGAACCCGCCGTTCGAGGGCGTTCCCGGGATGTGCTCGTGGAGCCCCGGAGGATCGCCTGGCACTGCCGCGGTCTCCGTCGGTGCCGAGCGCCCTGCGTCGTGCGCGGACGGGACCGTCGCCGCGGCTTCGTCGGGAACCCGGTCGGCGGTGGTCGCAGGGGGGGACCCCGGCGCGGGCACACCCGGTGCGGAGGGGTCTTCGGACGATTCCGCCGCGGGCACACCCGGTGTCGAGGGGTTCGCGGGGGGGGACTCGGGCGCGGGCAACCCCGGTGTCGAAGGGCGCGAGGGGGGGACGCGTCCGCCGCGAACCGGGTGCGGAGCTTGCGAATTGGGGATCGCGGCGTCCGAGGGGGTGGGGTTGGCCGGCGCCACGGGGTTCGGATCACCGAAGAGCCCGACGGTGGTCACCGGCGGCGGCGAGGGAGCGCGGTGGAGGGCCGTCCAGACGACCAGCGCGCCGAGGCCGAGGCCGCCGAGGCCGACGCCGACGAGCATGGCGCGCACCGTGGCCGGCGACGGCCCGGTCATCGGGAGCTCGATCTTGTCGTGCGAACGGAGCCCCTGCAGCGACGACATGGCGGGCGTCGTCTCGGCCGACGGCCGGGCCATGAGGTCGGCGCCGCACTGGTTGCAGAACCGCGAGCCCGCGGGGTTCGGTGCCGAGCACCCTGGACAGGTCATCACGGTCACGCTAGCGGACCCGGCCGACGCGGACAACGGTGCCGCCCCCTCCCACTGCACGGAGCAACGCCCCCCGATGATGGAACACCCCCGCAACGACGCAGGCTGGATCGAGGTCATCTGCGGACCGATGTTCAGCGGCAAGAGCGAGGAGCTCATCCGCCGGCTGCGCCGCGCGGCCATCGCGAAGCAGCGCGTGCAGGTGTTCAAGCCCGCCATCGACCGGCGCTACGACGACACGCGCATCATGTCGCACAGCGCGCAGTCCCTCGACGCGGTGGCGCTCCCCGACGTCGAGGGGCTCGTGCGCGCGGTGGTCGCCGGCACGCAGGTGGTGGGCATCGACGAGGCCCAGTTCTTCGGTCCGACGCTGGTGTCGGCGGTGCAGCGCATGGCCGACGGCGGCGTGCGCGTGATCATCGCCGGCCTCGACCAGGACTACCTCGGTCGGCCCTTCGAGCCGGTGCCGCAGCTCCTCGCCATCGCCGAGCAGATCACCAAGTGCAGCGCGATCTGCACGCAGTGCGGGGGCACGGCGAGCCGGTCGTTCCGGCTCAGCGGGGGCGCCGAGCGCGTGCAGGTGGGCGCCGCCGACGCCTACGAAGCCCGGTGCCGCGCGTGCTACCTCGCCGCTACGACGGGTGGCGCAAGATGAAATAGAAGACGTCGTAGAGCGTGTGCGTCCACGCCGCGAGGGCGAAGCCGCGGAGCTGGAACACGAGCGCGAAGGCGACGCCGCAGAGCACGCGGAAGACGAAGCTCGAGAGGGTGAACGCGTCGCCGAGCGGCGGCAGGTAGTGCACCGCCGAGAAGATCACCGACGAGACCGCGAGGGCGATGAACCACCCCACGATGGGGCGCATGCGCCGCGACAGCAGGTAGCCGAGGCCGCCGAAGAGGCCCATGCGAAAGACGAGCTCCTCGTGGAGGCCCGCGCCGCAGGAGGCGATGATCTGCGCGGGGAGGCCCTCCTGGTCGAGCACGCCGAGGCCGAAGGTGCGCACGACCATGCCGATGACCCCGGACACCACGAACGCGTAGACGCCGCTCTCGAGGATCACCGGCAGGAACAGCCGCGGGTGCAGCCGCGAGGAGCGCCGGGCACGCAAGATGAGCAAGCCCAGGAGCAGCGTGACGCCGAGGGAGAAGCCCGCGTAGGCGAGCAGGTCGCCGTGCACCAGGGACAGGGCCGTTCCCGTGAGGAAATCGACGCCGTTGCCCACCCACGCCACGCCGCCGCCGGGCGTGCGCCGGAGCTGCGTGAGCACCCCGAGGTGGTAGATCGCGAAGAGCGGGAGGACGAGGAAGAGGTTCGTCAGCGGGTCGACGCGGCGCTCGAAGTACCCCACCAGGGGTCGCAGCGCCGGGGGCGTCTCGCGAGGCTTCTTCGGCATCGTCGTCGAGCGTGCCACGCAGGGAGGTGATGCGCGAGGGGGCGACTCTGGTGTAGAGGTCCGCGCGAACCATGCGCTATTTCGTCCAGGCAGGCGGCCGGGAGCACGAGGTGGAGATCGCCACGCGCCCCGACGGAACGATCGCGGCGACGCTCGACGGCGCGCCGGTGGAGCTCGACGTGGTCGCGTTCTCGGAGCGCGAGCTCTCGGTGCGCGTCGGCGCGCGAGTGCTCGACCTCACCGTCGAGGGGTTGCCCCCGCAGCTCGGCGTGGTGGCGTCGGGGCTGCGCACCTACGTCGACGTCGAGAGCGAGCGCATGCGCGTCGCGGCCCGCGCCAAGGCCCCGGACGGGGGCGCCAAGGCCCGCGAGGTGCGCGCGCCGATGCCGGGGCGCGTGCTCAAGGTGCTGGTCGCCGAGGGCGACGCCGTCGAGGCCGGCCAGGCGCTGGTCATCGTCGAGGCGATGAAGATGGAGAACGAGGTCAAGGCCCGCGCCGCGGCCGTCGTCGACAAGGTGCTCGTGCAGGCCGGCGCCACCGTCGAGGGCAACGCCGTGCTGCTCCGCTTCAGGTGATGCCGAATTCCTTGATCTTGTAGAGCAGCGCGCGGTGCGAGATCTCGAGGAGCTCCGCCGCCCGGGTGCGGTTGCCCTTGGTCTTCTCGAGCGCCCGGCGGATCAGGATCTCCTCGATGGTGCGCGTCGTCTTCTTGATCGAGTAGTTGCCCTTCTCGAGCTCCGCGGCGATGGGGTCCGACGGCTCGCGGATCTTCGCCTCGAAGTCGTGGGGCTGCAGCGCCGTGCCCTCGCAGAGCACCATGGCGCGCTCCATGGCGTGCTCGAGCTCGCGCACGTTGCCGGGCCACGGGTAGTCGCAGAGCAGCCGCATGGCCTGCGGGTCGACGCCGCTGATCTCGGTGCCGAGGCGCTCGTTGAAGCGCCCCACGAAGTGGTCCACGAGCAGCGGGATGTCCTCGCGGCGCGAGCGCAGCGGCGGGATCACCAGGGTGAGCACGTTGAGGCGGAAGAGCAGGTCCTCGCGGAAGCGGTTGGCCTTGACCTCCTTGGTGAGGTCGCGGAGCGACGCGGCGACGACGCGCACGTCGATCTTGCGGTCGGTGTTCTCGCCGATGCGCCGGATGGTGCCCTCCTGCAGCGTGCGCAGGAGCTTCACCTGCAGCCCCAGCGGCAGGTCGCCGATCTCGTCGAGGAACAGCGTGCCGCCGTCGGCCTCCTCGAAGAGCCCGCGCTTGTCGACGTTGGCGTCGGTGAAGGCGCCCTTCTTGTGCCCGAAGAGCTCGCTCTCGATGAGGTTCTCGTGGAAGTTGCCGCAGTTCACGGCCACGAAGAGCTTGCCCGCGCGGGGCGAGCGCGAGTGCAGCGACCGGGCGACGAGCTCCTTGCCCACGCCGGTCTCGCCGTTGATGAGCACCGTGGTCTTGAACGTCGCGACGCGCGCGATGGTCGCGAACATCGCCTTCATGGACTCGCTGCGCGCCACGAGCTGGTCGAACTTGTGGTCCCGCGCCACGGCCGCGCGGAGCTCCCGGTTCTCGCGGCGCAGCGCCTCGCGCTCCTGGGCCTTGCGCAGCATGAACGCGAGGTCCGACGGGGCGAAGGGCTTGGTGAGGTAGTCCTGCGCGCCCATCTTGATCGCCTCGAGGGCGTCGTCGTGGGAGCCGTACGCGCTCATCACCAGCACCGCCGACGCCGGCCAGCGGCGCCGCAGGTCGGCCAGCAGCTCGAGGCCCGACTTGCCGCCCGGCATGCGCACGTCGGTGACCACGTACTCCGCGGGATCCTTCTCCATGATCGCCACGGCTTCGTCGGCGCTGCCCGCCGCGAGGACCTCGTAGCCCTGCTTGCGGAGGTGCGTCCGCAGCGCGAGGCGGAGGCTCTCTTCGTCGTCGACCAGAAGTACGCGGGTCATCGCTCGGTCGGCTCCATTCGTGCGCCCGGCTTCGCTACCACGACCGGGACCCCGGAGTATGCACCCAACGACCGGGGGCGCCGCCGCCGCGACCGCCAACCCCGGTTGCCAGCGACCGCCACCGGTCGCGACGCCTGGGCCGCGCGTGCGACGTCAATTCGTCGAGGGAGCGGCGCGAGGCACCGCTGGCCTCGGGGTTGCTGACGATCATTGAAGTCGTGCGTGGCTGTCTGTATGGTGCGGCGCTGCGCAGGAGACCGGTCCCTCGATTCTGCGGTCCTCTCGCCTCAAGGAGCCAAGACGTGCCCATGGTGTTCACCAATCGTTTCCGGGGTTCGATGCGTATCGGGGCAGCCGTCACGACGCTGCTCGGCGTGCTCGGCCAGGGGTGTCTCGACCGCCCGGTGGCCGCGCCGGACACGCGCCTGCAGTCCGGCGTGAACCTGGCGATCCAGAACAACGCCGTCGACTCCGTGGACATCCTGTTCGAGATCGACAACTCGAACTCGATGCGTGACAACCAGGTGAACCTGGCGCGTAACTTCTCGGTCCTCATCGACCAGCTGGTGAACCCGCCGACGAACGCCATGGGCGTCCCGATGTACCCGCCGGTGAAGAGCCTGCACGTGGGCGTCATCTCGCAGGACCTCGGCACCCCGGGCAGCACCGTTCCTTCGTGCGCGAACAGCGACGTGGGCGACGACGGCCTGCTCAACCCGATCCGCAACGGCCAGGCCATTCGCGCGCACGAGCCGTGGACCACGGCCCCGGCGGGCGTGCGTCCGTCGCGCTGCATGAGCGACCCGAACCAGTACCCGAGCTTCCTCACCTTCGACGCCGCCGCGACGAACCCGACGGAGTTCCGCGACGACTTCGTGTGCAACGCGTTCCTGTCGGTGGGCGGCTGCGGTCTCGAGCAGCAGCTCGAGGCGGCGTACCGCGCGCTGGTCATCCACAACCCGCGCGACCAGGCCGGCAACTCGGACCCGAACGCGGGCTTCGTGCGCACCAACGCCGTGCTCGCCATCGTGATGGTGACCGACGAAGAGGACGGCTCGACGCGCGACTGCCGCTACGCCGAGAGCGGCGTGGCCTGCACCGACGCCATCAGCGTCTTCGACAGCACCAGCGCGGCGTGGTCGAGCACGGACCTCAACCTCCGCTTCTACATGTACACCCCGGGCTCGGCGCAGGACCCGACGTGGTCGCTGGACCGCTACATGGATCCCGCGCACCCGAACCGCGGCTTCACGTCGCTCAAGCCGAACCTTCCGCAGAACGTGATCTGCGCCGGCATCCTCGGCGTGCCGATCCAGGTGCCGGCGACGGCGTCGGGCGGCACCGACTGGGACGCGCTCCTCGGCCACGCCGCCGACGGCTCCGACGGCTACGTCGGCATGTCGAACGAGGGTCCGATCTCGATGCGGCAGCGCAACATGGATCCGAACTGCTCGACGCGCACGGTGCCCTCGTGCCGTCGCGAGGGCAGCACGTACAACCCCGCGATGCCCGCGTGCGACAGCACGTCGCAGTACTTCGCGTGGCCGTCGCGCCGCATCGCCGAGATCGCGCACCGCTTCTCGACGACCTACAACAACGGCACGGTCTCCTCGATCTGCCGCAACGACTACTCCGACGCGCTCCACGAGATCGTGCAGCGCATCCAGCAGCGCCTGAGCGGCCGCTGCCTGCCGCGCGTGCTCGCGCAGAACCACAACCCGCCCTGCTGCGACGCCTCGAACCGCCCGCTCGGCTGCACCCACGGCAGCCTCTGCGGCACCGCCAACGCCATCGGCGTGGCGTGCACGGTGAAGGAGCTCCTGCCCAGCACGATCAACGCGGCGGACTGGTGCAGCTCGGCGCACGGACGTCACCGCAACGGCACCGAGGGCGGCCAGGCGGTGTGCCTCGTCGACCAGGTCGCGGTGCAGCTCGGCTCCGCGGCGCCGGGCGACGCGCACGGGTTCTACTACGACACCACCGTCGACCCCTCGAACCCGAGCTGCACGCAGCGCATCTCGTTCACCACCGGCGACTCGGTGCCCACCGGCGCCACCGCCACCATCGAGTGCGTGCAGACGGACAACACGTCGACGCGCACCGACGCCGGGCGCTGAGCCCGACGGCCCTCCCTCCGCTTCCGCCTCCGTTCCCCC
>CAIMWA010000260.1 GCA_903845045.1 uncultured delta proteobacterium
GCCGACCATGAGAAGACCCACGAGCGTCGCTCCGAGCACGAGGCGCCACCGCGCCCGCGCCTGCCGATCGCGCTCGGGGCCTGCGCTCCGGGCGACCACCACGGCCCAGCGCAGCGTCGATGGAAGGGTCACCACGGCGATGCCTGCCATCGCCGAGCGATAGGGAAGACCGAGCGCAGCGGCCTGCGCGCGCGTCAGAAAGATTGACGAGCGATCGGCGCGAACGGCCTCCCGCAAGACCGTCGAGCGAACCAGGTTGCCATCGACGCGGCGAAACTCGTCGGCGTGGGGCGGCAGCACGAGCACCACCGCGCGGCGTTCGAGCCACGCCGAGCCCGCGATCAGCCTTCGCATCGCCCGGGCCGACGCCTCGCTGCCGTCCGCTGCGACGTCGGCCGAGGCGGCCTCCGGGCCTCCGCGCTCGCCCGGAATCGGCGTCCGGGACAGCTCCACCGAGAGCCCCGCGGCCGTCACCTCGGCGAGCGTCGTCTGTGCTTCGGCGAAGTCCGCGAGGGAGGCGGTGGCGGCCTCGCTCTCATCGCGAAGCGAGGCCAGCGCGACCACCGCAACGGAGAGCGCCATCAGGATCTCGAGCCACGGGAGCCGCCACGGCGCGACGCGAGCATGCGACTTTCCTTCGGACGCTGAGGGCACGGCGGCGACCATCGTCGGGTCGACGAAGCAAGTGTCGAACCGACCACTCTCTCCGTGAATGTCCGGTGTTGCGGCCCCTCCGCCCGTCGCGATACGGAGAAATTCCGGAGACGATGGGAAAATTTCCGTGACGGCAACCGAGGCCTGATCGCCTTTCGTCGCAGAACGACCGTGGGCCCGGGGATTGCCTGCAGTCGTCGACGATGAGGCGAAGGGACCAACGGGTGTGGTGCGGCGATGTCGGAAAGGTTGGACGTGGTGTCCTGCCCATCGCCTTCTCGATCCTCTTTCACGTTCACGGTGCCGCGGCGCAGGCCGAGGGTCCCCCGACGGCGCCGAGACGGTCGCTTCGTGCGATGACGCTGCCCGAGGCCATCGAATTTGCCCGGGCGCACCACCCGCGTCTCGCCGTCGCTCGCTCGGAGATCGACGCGCGTCGCGCGCAGTCCGCGGTCCCGCGGGCACGCTGGCTCCCCCGCATCGGAACGACGGTGCAGGCCATCGTCGGCTCGAACAACAGCTCCGCGACCGATTGGCTGGGAAGCGGAGGAGCCGTCGAGCTCCCACGCATCTCCGGCACGGCGTACCTTCAGCGATCTTCGCAGATCGACTGGGCGCCATACATGAACACCACGGTCGCGGTCGGCCTCGAACAGCGGATCTTCGACTTCGGACGCGTCGCTGCCGAGCAGGCCTTCGACGACGCCCAGGTCGAAGTGTCGCGCTATCGCGAGGCCCAGCTGCTGCTGCTGGTGGAGCTCGCGGTGCGCGAGGCCTACTACGCGACGCTGGCCGCGGGGAGCATCGTGACCGCGGCGGACGGTGCGGTGACCCGCGCGAGAGTGCACCGCGATCACGCCCGCGCGTGGGTGGGTCAGGGGCTTCGTCCGCAGATCGAGCTCGATCGCTCGGAGGCCGATCTCTCGCGCTTCGAGGTCGGTCGCATTCGGGCGCTCGGCGGCCTCGAGATCGCTCGGGCGGTGTTCGCCGAGGCCGTCGGCATCGATGCTCCGGGCCTCGACATCGCCGGCGAGGCCCCGCTGCCGCCGGAGCTTCCGCCGCTTGCCGACGCAATCCGGCAAGCACGCGACCGCGATCCTGCGCTGCACGCGGCGGAGGCGGCGCTCGCTGCGCAGCGGGCGGAGACGCGGGCGCGGGAGGCGGAGATGAGACCGGAGCTGCGCCTCGTGGTCACCGCGCTCGGAGCGAGCGGCGGGGCACCCGCAGCCGGACAGACCACGGGCACCTACGGCGCGGGCTTCGCGCCCTGGATTCCAGACTACTTCGCAGGAGTGGTCCTGAGCTGGAGAATCTTCGATGCCGCGCAGCGGGAACGTCGCAATACGTCGTTGGCGGAGGAGTCAACTCGAATGACCGAAATCGCAGCCGTGCGTCACGAGCAGACCGCTGCCGTGCAACAGGCTTGGATCTCTACGGATCTCGCGCAGCACGCGCTCCCGGCGCTGCAGCACGCGCTCGACGCCGCGCGGAGCAACTACGCCCAGGCCGACGCCCGGTTCAACGCAGGCCTCGGAACCAGCGTCGAGCTCGCGGACGCCGAGGGACTGCGGACCGACGCCGAGATCCAGAGCGCGCTGGGTCAATTCGAGGTTGCGCGGACTCGGGCTCGCCTCGCGCGGGTCATCGCGGAGGGGCAGTGAGCAACGTCCGCAAGGTCCTCGTTCCGCTGGTCATCGTCGGCTTCGGTGCGTGCGTCCTGCTCGCCGGGCAGCTGCTCTTTCGCCGGGCGGCGTCGAACACCAACCGAGTGGCGCTCGGATCCACCCCGAAGGGCGTGACCGTCGTCGAGGCTCGCGCGGCCAGCTATCGCCCGTCCCGGCGCTACGTCGGAACGCTCGAACCGTGGATGGAAGCGCGCGTTGGACCGCAGGTGGTCGCGGCGTTCATCAGCACCGTGCTCGTTCGTCCAGGCGCGTCCGTGCGCCGCGGGGACGTGCTCGCGACGCTGGACTGCCGTCAGACGAACGCGACGAGCCAGGCCGTCGCCATGCAAGCCCGGGCGCTCGAGGCGAGACAGACCGCATTGTCGCGGCAGGCGACGCGAATGGGCGGGCTCCTCGACGGCGGCTTCGTGGCACCGAACGAGGTCGAGCAGCGGCAGGCCGAGAGCGAGAGCGAAGAGGCGCGGCTGATGGCCACGCGCGCGCAGCTCGTCGGCAGCTCCGTCGCGGTTCGCGACTGCGTCTTGCGCGCTCCCTTCGACGCCGAGGTGGCGTCACGCATGGCCGACCCGGGTGCGTTCGCGCGTCCCGGTAGCGCCATCGTGGTTCTCGTCGATCGGAACACCGTCCGAGTGACGGCCGATGTCCCGGAGACGGACTTCGGTGCGGTCTCGCCAGGGGTGACCGTGCGCCTGCGGCTCCTGGGAACCTCGCGCGACATCGCCGGGGCCATCGCCCGGCGGTCGCCCTCGGCGGATCCGTCTAGCCGCACGATCCACGTCGAGATCGACCTCCCCAACGCCGATCACGCGATGCCGGTGAACACCACCGCGGAGATCAACCTCGACGTCGGCGCGCCGGTCGCGGCGACGGAGATCCCGCTCACCGCGGCGAACGTTCGCGGTGGCCGCGCGAGCGTCTTCGTGGTGGAGGGCGGCGTCGCGCATGCGCGCGTGGTCCCGGTGGTCGGCGAGCGTGCCGGGAGCCTCTTCGTGGACGCCCAGCTCGCGCCCGGATCGCTCATGGTGACCGAGGGGCGCGCGCTGCTCATCGACGGCGACCCGGTCGACGCCCACCGGGAGGCGCCGTCGAGTCCTACGCCCGCGGCCCCGACGGCCCGGGAGCAGGTCCGATGACCGCGCTCTCGCTCCGCAACCCCATCGCGGTGCTGATGATCTGCATCGCGCTCGTGGTGTTCGCCGGGGTCGTCACACCGCGCATGGCGGTGGACACCTTCCCCGAACTCACGCCGCCGGTGCTCGTCATCGGAACCCAGGTTCCGGGTCTCGGCGCGCGGGACATGGAGAAGACCATCACCTGGCGCATCGAGAAATACGTCAGCGCCACGCCCGGCGTTTCGCACATCGAGAGCATCTCGAGAAACGGGCTCTCCGTCGCGTACGTGTGGCTTCTGTGGGGAACGGACCTCAATTCCGCGCAGACCCTCGTGCAGCAGCAGGTCGCGTTCGCGATGGCGGCCGTGCCGAAGTCCCTCGGCGTCGTTCCCCCCTTCGTGCTGCAGTACGACCCGTCGAACGCACCGGTGGTGCAGGTCGTCGTCACCGGCGGAGGGCTCACCGGCGCACAGCTCTTCGACTTCGCACAGAATACCGTCGAGCCCATCCTCGAGGGCATTCCTGGCGTTGCGAGCGCTTCTCCGAACGGGGGACGGCAGCGCCAGATCAACATCGTCGTGGACCCGGTGCGTGCGCAGGCCCGAGGCCTCACATCGACGGACATCGCGGCCGCCGTCGCCCGCGCCAACGCCTTGCTGCCGTCGGGCTCCCTCATCACGGCGCACTTCAACGCGAACGTCTACACGAACGCCGTGGCCGCACGGGTGCGCGACATCGGCGACGTCGTGGTGAAGATGCACGAGGGCCACGCCGTGCTCCTCCGCGACGTGGCGCGCGTCGAGGACGGCGGCGCCCCCGAGACGCAGGCCGTCGCGGTGAACGGCCAGGACGCGATCTATCTCAACGTGCTGCGGGTCCCCGGCGGAAATACCATCGCCATCGTCGACGCGGTGAAGGAGGCCATCCGCACCATGCACGATCTCCCGACGGGCATGATCGTACGGCCGGTCTTCGACCAATCGACCTTCGTGCGCACTTCGTACCACGGCCTGCAGAAGGAGGTCGTCCAGGCCCTCGTGCTCATCGCGCTCGTGATCCTGCTCTTTCTCCAGAGCGGACGCGGGACGCTCATCGTCTCCGTCGCGATTCCCCTCTCCTTCGCCATCACGCTCATCGTGCTGAACGCCACGGGCCAGACGCTCAACGCTTTCACCCTCGGCGGACTCACCCTCGCGATGGGCCGCCTCGTCGATGACGCCGTCGTGGTGCTCGAGGCGATCCATCGCCATCAACGGCTGGGGAAGGGCCCGTACCGAGCGGCCCTCGACGGAGCGAACGCCGTGGCGCTTCCGGTGCTCGCCTCGACGCTCACGACGATGGCGGTGCTCCTCCCCATCGTCCTGCTGGCGGGGCTCGCGAAGAAGCTCTTCGTGCCGCTGGCGCTCACCGTCGCGGTGGCGATGAGCGCCTCGTACTTCGTGAGCATGGTGGTCACGCCCGTCGCTTGCCGGTATTTCCTCGGGCACGCCGAGCACGGGCGCTTCGGCAAGGCCATCGAGGGCTTCATCGACGGCGTCGCCACCCGCTACGCGAGCCTCCTTCGCGTGGTCCTTCCATACCGCGCGGCGGTGCTGCTCACCTCGGTTGCGATCGTCGCGGTGAGCGCCTATTGGGCCACCGCGCTTCCGAGCACCTTCTTTCCGGAGATCGACGAGTCCATGGAGCGCGTCTATGTCCGCTTCGCGCCGGGGACCTCGCTCGAAGACGCGCAGGCTCGGATGATCGCGATGGGCCAGGTCCTTCGGGCGAACCTCCCGCGGGAGGACGTCGAGATGGTGCTCTCCAACCTCGGGACGCCCGGCAACGCCCGCAGCGCCATGACGAGCCCGAATTCGGGGCCGCACATGGGCTTCATCCGCCTCGCGTTGAGCGATCCGGAGCATCGCCACTCGCAGCGCGAGATCGCCGATCGCATGCGGAGGGTGCTGAACGAGAACTTCCCCGGGGTGGAGTTCCTCCAGTGGCCCGGCGGCCTCGTCGCGAGCGTCTTCTCCAACGGCTACATCGCGCCGCTGGTGGTGGAGGTGCGCGGCGAGAACCTCGATCAGCTCGACGCGCAGGCGCGGGCCGTCGCCGAGGTGGCGCGGACCGTCCCCGGGGTACGCGACATCTACCCGTCGATGCAGCTCAACTACCCGGAGCTTCGCGTCGAGACCGATCGCGCGGCAGCGGGGCTCGTCGGCGTCGACGTGCGCCAGGCGGCGCAGAGCACGCTGGAGGCGACGCTGGGAAACATCAACACGCCGAGCGTCTGGATCGACCCCAACAACGGTCAATCCTACTACGTCGTGACCTCGTACGACCCGCGCATGGTCAGCGAGACGGCGTCGCTCGGACAGATTCCCGTGCGCGTGGCCGAGAATGGAACCGCGGTCACGCTCGGCACCTACAGCACGGTCCGACGATCCACCGGCCCGGTGGCGGTCGAGCGCAACCAGCTTCAGCGCGCCGCGCACGTTCTCATGCAGACCGAGGGGCGCGACATCGGAAGCGCCGCGGACGACCTCGAGAGGCGCCTCCGCGCCGACCCGCGCACGCGGAACCTTCACTGGAATTTCGTCGGCCAGGTGGAGCTCATGCGCACGACCTTCTCGGGCCTCGGCCTCGCCATGGGCCTGGCCGTCATGGTCGTGTTCATGATCATGGCGTCGCAGTTCAAGTCATTGCGGCTCCCCTTCGTCATGCTCTTCACGATCCCCGTATCGCTGGTGGGCATCGTCATCGCGCTCATGGCCGCGGGACAGGGCTTCTCCATCACGGCGCTCATGGGTGTGCTCATGGTGATCGGCATCGCCGTCTCCAACGGGATCCTCCTGGTGGACGATGCGAACGTCCGGATGCTCGACGGCGTGGACAAGGTGGAGGCCATCCTCGCCGCGGCGCGGTCGCGCTTCGTTCCCATCGCGATGACGAGCCTGGCGACGGTCATCGGGCTCATCCCGACGGCCATGGGCCTCGAGGCCGGCACCGAGTCCAACCGCCCGCTCGCGCTCGCCGTGGTGGGGGGGCTCACGTCCTCCACGGTGCTGTCGCTGTTCCTCGTGCCGGTGATGTTCGTGTTGCTGGCGGTGAAGCCGCGGCCTGCGGACGATCCGGTTTGACCGCGCGTCGCCCGGGCCGGAGCATTTGACGACATGACCTCCGCGACCATTCTCAAGCTTCTCCTCACCGGCGCCCTCATCGGGGTGACCAGCGGGTTGCTCGGCGTCGGCGGCGGCGTGTTCATCGTCCCTGTGCTCGTGCTGGTGTTCGGCTACGCCCAGCAGCGCGCCGTGGGCACCAGCCTCGCGATGCTCCTGCCCCCCATCGGCATCTTCGCGGTGCTGCGCTACGCACGCGCGGGCCAGGTCGATTGGATCGCCGCGGGCCTCATGGCCGTGGCGTTCTCCGTCGGCGCCGCCGCCGGCGCGTGGATCGTCGCCAAGGGCTTCATCACCGACCGCGGGCTGCGCCTGCTCTTCGTCTCGTTCCTGCTCTACGTCGCCGCGACGATGTTGTTTCGCAGCGAGCGGCGCGTCTGGGCCGCTGGCGGCGCCCTCGCCTTCGCCGCCGTCTACGGACTCGCGTTCTTCGCGCTTCGGATGCTCGGCCGGCGATGGGAGCGCGACCTTCGCCTCCCGACGCTCTACCGAGAACGCCTCGGCGAACCCATGGCGCCGGAATACGAGATCTGACGGCTCGACGATTGGCGCCGCCGCGGGATCAGCAGCAGCCCGAGCCCGGCACGCAAAGCTGTCCTGCCTCGGTGGTCTCGAGGTAGCCCTCGCCCTTGGTCTCCCGAGGGTCTCGCAACAGCGTACCCACGCCGCAGGGAAACGGTCGGATCTCGCCGAGGGACACGGGCACCCGCGGCGCAACGAGGTCGAAGTGCGCGCGGTACGGCTCGCGCCCGTAGAGCTCGAAGGTCTTCGAGCACACCGCGACGCGCTCGCCGCGCCGCAGCACGTGCCCGTCGTCGTCGGTCACCTCGCGGAACGGGCCGCGGTACACCACGGCCTGCTTCGCATCGAGGCACGCGCCCTCCTTTCCCTTGTAGGCGATCACCGTGACGCTCCGGAACTCGACGCCCTCGACGGTGCGCCACGGCTTCTCCTGCCGCTCGACGACCTGGACGCCGTAGAGCCCGGCGTCCTCGAAGGCTCGCACGAAGCGGTCCTCGCGCATCGCGCCGGAGATGCAGCCGGTCCAGAGCTCGGGGTTCTGCTGAAGGTGCAGCGGCACGTCTTCGTCGCTGACGATGTCGGAGATGACGGCGCGGCCGCCGCGCTTGAGCACTCGGTGAATCTCCGTGAAGAGCCGCCGCTTCTCCTCGGGGCGCACGAGGTTGAGCACGCAGTCCGAGATCACCACGTCGACGGAGCCGTCTTCGACCGCGGGCGCGCGCTGGCGTAGCTCGTCGCAGCGGGCCTCGACCCGCGCGAGGTCGTCGGCGCTGCGCACCGGGCGCGCGGCGAGCTCGCGGTCGACCAGGTCGAGATCCAACGCGAGGTCCTGGATGCGCGCCTTGCGAAACGAGACGTTGTCATGGCCGACGTTGCGGACGAACTCCTGCGCGCTGCGGCGGGCGAGCGAGAGCATGTCGTCGTTCATGTCGACGCCGATGACGCGCCCGGCGGGCCCCACGATCTGGCTGACGAGGAACACCGCCTTGCCGGCCCCGGAGCCGAGGTCGAGCACGGTCTCGCCCTCGCGCACGTGCCGCGTGGGGTCGCCGCATCCGTAGTCGCGCTCGAGCACCTCGTCGGGGATCGCCGCGAGGAGCCTCGGATCATGGGTGGAGACCGGGCAGCAGAGCCCGAGGTCCCGCTTCGCCGCCTCGCCGTACGTCAGCCGCACCGCCGCCTCGGGATCCCGTCGCTGCACCACCATCGTTGGCTCCTCGGGTGCTTCGGAGCCAACGGGACGCCGCGAGGGTTCGAAACAGAGCGTCGAAGTGCCGAGCGAACCGATGGCGACGCTCGGTGGCTCTACCTGCGGAGATGTCCACCCCGGGATCCGCTTCGCCGCGCGCCACCGGTCGGCGCGCCGCCACCCCGTCGCCGCGCTGGGCGACGCTGCGTCGTTGGGCCTCGGCGACGCTGACGAGCCTCGAGTATCGCCTGCGCGTCGCGCGCCCCTTCGCCCACGGCACCGGCAGCGCGCGCGTGTTCTACCCCGGCTGCTCGCTCACGGCAGCGGACCCGGACCTCGTGATGCGCGCCTTCGAGTGGCTGCGCGCGCGGGACCCGTCCGTCACGCTCTGGTCCGACTGCTGCGGCATGCCCCTCGAGAAGTTCGCGACGCCCGAGGCCGCGGCGCGGGTCCGCCACGAGACCCGCGCGAAGCTCCGCGACGCGGGCACCACCGAGATCATCACGGCGTGCGGCAACTGCACCGTGCAGTTCACGTCGCTCGGCGTGCCGGGGCTGAAGCTCACCTCGCTCTACGGCCTGCTCGCCGAAGAGGACTGGGGCCCGCGCCCCGAGGCCGAGCCCACCATCGTGCACCACCCCTGCTCCGCGCGCGTCGACAAGGAGCAGCAGCAGCATTTTCGGAGCCTCGCGAAGCGCCTCCATCTCAACGTCCTCAACGTCGACGAGACGAAGCATCCGCTCGCGTGCTGCCTCGTGAAGACTCCCGGCGCGATGGCGAAGCGGCAGGCGCTGGCGGCCAGCAAGGCCGTCACGTACTGCGCCCACTGCACCATGGCGTTCCAGTCGGACGTCCCGACACGGCACGTGTTGCAAGAGGTCTTCGGCGAGCCCGGCGAGCGCTGGAGGCCGAAGGGAAAGGTCGAGCGCTTCGGCGCGTACCGTCGCTTCGCCCAGCTCGCCGCGCGGGCCGACGCCGCACGACGCACGGGTGACGACGCAGCTCCCGCAGCATCGCCGTGGCGACGCGCGGCCTTCGTCGCGGCGGCGTTGATCGTGGCCCTCGTCGCCATGCGTTGGATCGTCCGCGACGAGCTCGGGTCCCGCGCGGTGCAGCTCGTCACGTGGAGCCGCGCCGCGGGATGGCGGGGTGCTCTCGCGTTCGCCGTCGCCTTCGTCGTCTCGACCGTCGCGCTGCTGCCGGGCTCGGTGCTGACGCTCGGCGCCGGCTTCGCGTGGGGCCCCGTGGCGGGCGTCGCGCTGGTCTCGCCGGTGAGCATCGCAGCGGCGACGGCGGCGTTCGTACTCGGCCGGTCGCTGCTCCGCGCGCGGGTCGAGCGGCGCATCGGGAGGAGCACGAAGCTGGCGGCCTTCGACCGCGCCGTCGGAGAGCACGGGTTCAAGCTCGTCGTGCTGCTGCGCCTCTCGCCGTTGATCCCCTTTAACGCGCTGAACTACGCCCTCGCGCTGACCCGGGTGAGCCTGCGCGACTACGTGCTGGGCTCGGCCCTCGGCATGCTTCCCGGCACCGTGCTCTACGTCTACCTCGGAAGCCTCGTGACCGATGGCGCGCAGCTCCTCGCGGGTCGAGGGACGACCTCGCCGGCGGCCATGGCCCTCACCGCGGGCGGCCTCGTCGCGACGCTGCTCGTCGTGGCGCTCACCGCACGCATCGCGCGGGTGGAGCTCGACCGCGTTCTCGCGGAGCCCGCAGCATGACGGCGCGCGTTCCGGTGTGCGTCTTCGCCAAGCCGCCGCGCCCGGGCGTGAGCAAGACGCGCATCGGCGACGCCTCCGGCCACGCCTTCGCGGCCCGCCTCGCCGCGGCGCTCTTCGCGGACACGTGGTCGCTGGTGGCGAGCCTCTCCTGGGCGCGTCCGGTGCTCGCGACGACGACGAGGGACCTTGCGCCGTTCGGGCTCGCCGGGCCCGTGGAGGTCTGGCTCCAGGGCGACGGCGACCTCGGCGCGCGCATGGAACGCATCCTCGCGCGCTCCATCGACGAGGCCGGGCGCGGCATCGTCGTCGGCGCGGACCTTCCGGGCCTCCCGCGGGACCGGCTCACCAGCGCGCGCGATGCGTTGGACCAGCACGACGCCGTGCTCGGCCCCGCGCGCGACGGCGGCTTCTATCTCCTCGGCATGCGGCGTGTGCCCGCCGGTGCCCTCGCGGAGCTTCCTTGGAGCACCGCCGAGACGCTCGCATGCACCGAGCGACGCATGAGCGACCTCGGCATCTGCGCGACGCGCATCGCACCGTGGTTCGATCTCGACGTCCCTGCCGACCTCGTGCCCGCACGCGCAGCGCTCGAAACGTGCCCCTTCGACGCGCCGCGTACCCTCGAGGTGCTCCGCTCCCTGGACGCCCCGTGATGCGCGTCTCGGTCATCGTGCCCGTCCTCGACGAGGAGCGCGTGCTCCCTCGATGCCTCGCCGAGCTCGCGACCTTGGGCGCGCACGAGGTCATCGTCGTCGACGGCGGCAGCCGCGACGGAACGCTCGCGATGCTCGCGGGACACACGCACGTGCGCGTCGTCGCAGCTCCGCGCGGTCGGGCACTGCAGATGAACGCCGGCGCGGCGCTGGCGACCGGCGACGTGTTGCTGTTCCTCCATGCCGACGTGGGTCTTCCGGCCGATGCGCTCGCGCAAGTCGAGCGCGCCCTCGCGGCCCCGGACGTGGTGCTCGGCGCCTTTCGCACCTGGACCGTCGCCGATGCGCCGAGCGTGCTCGCGCCGCTGCTCCACCTCGCCGACCTGCGCTCGCGACGAACGACGCTCCCGTACGGCGACCAGGCGATGTTCCTGCGCGCCGAGGTGTTCCGCGCCGTCGGGGGCTTTCCGACCGTCGCGCTCATGGAGGACCTCGCGCTGAGCATGAAGCTCCGCTCCCGGGGCCGCGTGCTCGTGGTGCCGGCGCGGGTGCGCGTCTCGGGACGGCGCTTTCTCCATCGCCCGCTCTTCTACGCCGCGATCATGGGCACGTACCCGACGCTCTTCCGTCTCGGCGTGCCGCCGACGCTGCTCGCGCGCTTCTACCGCGCCGTGCGCTGAAGATGTGTGGCGCAATGTCTCCCATCGGCATCACGACGATCTGCGTCGCCATGCGGCGTCCGACCGCCTCACCGCACAGTCAGTGCGGTTTCGGCGATCGTCCTTGCCTGGCTCGCATCTCGCCGCGCTGCCTCGGTCCGACATTGATCCACACATCTTGAGGCGTCGGGCGCGGGTCCCGGGCGATCCGCGCACCCTTTTGCCGTGACGCGGCTCCAAGGAGAACCATGGTGATCTGGAACTGGCTCGCGGCGCTGCGGTGGGAGTTCGTGGTGATGGCGTGCCTCACGCTCGGCCTCGCGCCCTTCACCCCGCCGCACATCGTCGAGAAGCTCGGCATGCTCTCCCGCGGCGAGCTCGTGCGGCCCATCGATTGGTTCGACCTGGTCTTTCACGGTGTCCCGTGGGTGTTGCTGATCGCCAAGGGCGTGCAGACCACCGTTCGCCCGGGCTGAGGGCGCGAAGCATCATGGGCATCACAGCGCAGACGGTCCTGCACACGCCGGCGCTCACGCGCTGGAGCACCGACGACGGCGTTCACCTCGCGCTCGACGCCGAGGCGCCGAACTGGGTGGCCACCGACGCCAAGGGCGCCCTGCTGCTCTCGCTGCTCGACGGCCGACGAACGCTCGGCGACGTCGCCGCGCGCGCGCGCCTCTACCCGGACCTCGCGCGATCGCTGCAGCACACCCTCTCCTTCGCGCAGGCGCTGGTGCGCAGCGGCATCGCGGGCGAGGCTCCCTTCGCGCGCCCACCCTACACGGGCCGCGCCGACCGCCTCGGCGCGTGGACGCTGCGCGAGCTGTGGCTCCATACCAACGACCACTGCAACCTGGAGTGCGAGCACTGCCTGGTGTCGTCGGGCCCATCGGGGTCCCGCGGGCTGCCCAGCGAGACGCTGCTGCGCGCCATCGACGAGGCCGCCGCGCTCGGCGTCGAGCGCTACTACTTCACCGGCGGCGAGCCGCTGCTGCGCCCCGACCTTCGAACGCTCGTCGAGCGCATCACGGTGCACCACGGCCGCGAGCTCGTCGTGCTCAGCAACGCGACGCTCCTCGACAAGGCCAGCCTCCGCGACGCCATCGAGAGCTTCGACCGCGGCAAGGTCCGCTTCCAGGTCTCCCTCGACGGCACCTGCGCCGAGGACAACGACCCGATCCGCGGCGCCGGGAGCTTCGCGAAGGCCTCGGCGGGCCTGGCCGCGCTCGCGTCGCTGGGCTTCGCGACGTCGCTCACCCTGGTGCCGCACACGCGCAATCATCCGCGGATCACCGAGCTGCCTGCGCTCGCGCGACGCCTCGGCGCGGAGTCGGTGCACCTGATGTGGCCACACCGGCGCGGCCGCGCGCTCACGATGCTCGGCGACCTTCCGAGCGCCGAGGACCTCGTTCCCGTGGTGCGCGCGGTGCGTGCGGCCGCGGAGTCCGCCGGGGTGCGCCTCGACAATGTCGAGAGCCTCCGTCAGCGCGTGAACTCCGTGGCCGGCGTGAAGCACGACCTCGGCATGGCGGGCGTCGAGGCGCTCTGCCTCCATGCCGATGGTCGGCTGTACCCGTCCGCGGCGACGGCGGGCGAGGCCGCGCTCGCCATCGGAACGTACGGCCCCGATGCCCTCGCGGTGACCTGGCAATCGTCGACGGTCGCGCAGGGGCTGCGAGCGACGTCGCTCGCCCAGGGCGCCGCGCAGCGCACCGACCCGCTGCGGTTCATCGTCGGCGGCGGCGACCTCGAGCACGCGTACTTCTGGAGCGGCGACCTCCTCGGCATCGATCCCTACGCACCGATCTACGACGCCGTGGCGCGGGACCTCATGGCCGACCTCGGACGCGCCGGGCGCGCACGGGCGACGCGACGCGCAGGAGGAGACGCGCCGGTGGTGTTCCACGCGATGGGCGAAGGGGCGCTGGCCTGCGGCGACGAGCTGCCGGGCGCCGTGCGCACGCTCCACTCGAACTGCGTGCTCGCCTTCGACGTCGATCGTCCGCGCGCCCTCGTGCGGGCGTTCTACGGCGCCGCGGCGGTCGCTCCGAAGGCCGACCTGTGTTGTCCTGTGCGGCCGTCCGAGGAGGACCTTCGGCACGTTCCGAAGGACGTCGTCGATCGCTTCTACGGCTGCGGCTCACCGGTGCAGGACGCGGCGCTGCGGCCCGGAGAGACCTACCTCGACCTGGGCTCCGGTGCGGGCATCGACGTGTTCGTCGGCGCGAAGTACGTCGGTCCCCTGGGACGCGCGCTGGGCGTCGACATGACCGCGGCGATGCTCGCCGTCGCGCGCGAGAACCAGCCCCTCGTGGCGCGCAACCTCGGCTACGACGTCGTCGCGTTCCACGAGGGCGTGCTCGAGGCCGTCCCCGTGGCCGACGGCGTCGTCGACTGCGTGACGTCGAACTGCGTCGTGAACCTCTCACCCGACAAGCGCGCGGTGTTCGCCGAGGTCGTCCGCGTGTTGAAGGACCACGGACGCCTCGTGCTCGCGGACATCGTGGCGGAGCGCGCGGTGCCGCCGCACCTTCGCGTGAACCCCGAGCTCTGGGGCGAGTGCCTCTCCGGCGCGCTCACCGAGGACGAGCTGCTCGCGGAGCTCGAGCGCGCTGGCTTCGTCGGCCTCGAGGTGTTGAAGCGAACGTTCTGGCGCGAGGTCGAGGGGCACGCGTTCTGGTCCGTCACGGTGCGTGCGTACCAGCGCGCCCGCGCGACGGAGACGCCCTCGGGCGCCCACCGCGCGATCTACCTCGGCCCGTACAAGAGCGTCGCCGACGAGGACGGAACGCTCTACCGCCGCAACGATCCCGTCGACGTCTCCGCGGACACCGCCTCCCGCCTGCTGCGCGCGCCGTACGCGGGGTCGTTCCGCGTCGAGGAGCCGACCGGCAACAGCACGACGCCGACGCGCGACGCGGCATCGACCGGCGGCGCCTGCTGCGCCTGACCGTCACCACCCCATCGAACGTGCGATGGCCAGCGCGACGCCGACGAGGCTCTCGCCGGCGATGGCCCCCGACGCGAGCGGCGTGAGCAGCCTGCGTGCCTGCTCCGGTCGAAGCCGCCGCCACACCGCCGCGCCCGCCGCGCCGACGCACATCGTGATGGCGCTCGACGCGGGCATCACCATCGCGATGCCGAGGCCCGCGGCCGATGGGATGTAGGGCCGCCAGCGCGCCGAGGCGCGTTGTTCGAGCACGGCGAGCAGCGACCCGACGGCGAGCCCCGCGAGCACGGCGACGCGCACGGCGGGAGCGAGGCCCGCGAAGCCCGTCGCGAGCGCGCGCGATACCCCGGCCCACACCATCACCGCGGGCGCCGGGACCCGCGCGGAGCCGAGCACGCTCGGATCTGGAACGAGCAGCCCGAAGGCTGGAACCACCGCTGCCGCACCGACCACGACGCCGAGAAACTGCGCGCGCACCTGCTGCCTCGGGCTCGCGCCGAGGAGGTGTCCGGTCTTGAGGTCCGTGAGGAGGTCGGCGGCGTGGAGCCCGACGCCGCCGGTGACATTGGCACCCATGACGCTCGCGGCGACGTGACCTGGCAGCGCCACGCCGAACAACGCTTGCGTCACCGGGCCGAGGGCCTTCGTCGGCGTGATGTCCGTCTCGCCGGTGACCCGCGCCGCGACCACGCCCATCACGAGCGCGAGGGGCACCGACAGCACGCCCGCCCAGACGGGGATGCCGAAGAGCGCGCGTTCGAGCAGCACCACCAGCGGACCGAGCGTCGCGACGCCGACGACGAACCATCGGCGCGGCGCCTCGTCGGTGCGCGCGATCGCTTCGCGGTCACCCGCAACGAGGGCGGCGCGCAGGCTCTGCAGCGATCGCAGGAGCATCCGCCACTGGAGCGCCATGGACACCACGCCCGATGCGACGAGCACCACCGCGCCGGGCCAGAGCGTGAACTGCACGATGCTGCGGTAGTCGACGGCGGTGATGACGCCTCGCGCGACCATCGCCGGCGCCAGCACCGCGTACGAGAGCACCGCCCCGAGGAGCATGGACCACGCGGTGCGCGCGCCCATCAACGCGCCGCCGGCGACCATCACGAAGCTCGCGTCGAGGCTCAGGCTCCATCGTGCCGCGGGAAGCCCACCGACGCTGAACGGCAGCGCGAACTGCTCGGGGATGCGCCACGCCCGAAGGCGCGCGCCGACCTCGCGGAGCACCGTCACCGTCGACGCCACGGCGCCCGATGCGAGGAGCCCGCGCAGCGTCGCGCCGTCGCCGCCCGCGCCATGCAATGCGCGAAGCGTCTCCGCGGTGGCCACCGCCGACGGAAACGGGAGCTGGTCGACGTCGATGATCTGCCGCTTCAGCGGGATCGCGAGCACGACGCCGAGCGCGGCGATGGTGGCGAACCACGCGAACATCGCGAGCCCGCCGGGGCGCGTGTGCGTGAGCAGCAGCAGCGCCGGCAGCGCGGCCATGTTCCCGCCGCCGGTCATGAAGGCCGCCGCCGAGGCCACCGATCCCACGGCGTTGTTCTCGAGCACGGTGAGGTCGCGATGGACGAGCCCCGCGGCGCGCAGGCCGCGAAAGAGGGCGAAGGCGAGCAGCGACGCGGTCAGCGTGACGCCGAGGCTCCAGCCGGTCTTGAGCACGACGTAGAGGTTCGCGAGGCCGAGGCCGCCGCCCACGAAGGCGCCAGCGACCGCCGCGCGCACCGTGAGCTGCAGCGACCCCGCGGAGGCGCTCGGAGGCCCGTCGCTCACGCGGCGAGATCGCGCGCCGTGGCGATGGACGCGATGGTTCCGTCGGACACCGCCGTGGTCATCTGCCGGTACCGCTTGCTGATCACGTCGCCCGCGGCGAAGACGCCGGGGATGTTCGTGCGCATCTCGTCGTCGACCTTCACGTAGCCGAAGCGGTCGAGCTCGAAGCAGCCCTCGAAGGCCTCGAGGTTCGGACGCATGCCGGCGAAGACGAAGACGCCGTCGCAGTCGAGGGTGCGACGCTCGTGGGTGCGCAGGTCCTCGACGACGACGCCATCGACGCCACGACCGGTGTGCGACACGAACTCGCGTGGTTCGTGCTCGAAGACGAAGTCGATCTTGGGGTTCGCGAAGGCCATGGCCTGCGCGGTCTTGTTCGCCTGCAGCTCGGCGAGCTGGTGCACCACCGTCACCTTCGACGCGAAGCGCGTGATGAAGAGGCTCTCCTCGATGGCCGAGTTGCCGCCACCGATGACCACGACGTGCTTGCCCTCGTAGTACTTGGCGTCGCAGGTCGCGCAGTACGAGACGCCCTTGCCCTTGAACTCCACTTCGCCCTTCACGCCGAGGGTGCGCGGCGACGATCCCGTGGCGACGATGACGCTCTTCGCGCGGATCGTCTCGACGCCGTCGAGCTCCACGGTCTTGCCTTGCAGGTCGACGGCGGTGAGCTCCGCGGCGAGACGCATCTCCACGCCGGCCTCGCGGGCGTGCTCGAGCAGGTGGTGCGCGAGCAGGTACCCCGGCTGCGGCTTCGGGAACCCCGGGAAATTCGACACTTGGTGCGTCACCGTGAGGTTGCCGCCGCCGAGCCCGACGTCGACGACGATGGTCCGGAGCTTCGCTTGGGCGGCGTAGATGCCCGCGGTGATGCCCGCCGGGCCGGCGCCGAGGATGAGCACGTCGCACGCGGTCTCGCTCGGCCGCACCGACGAGTGAATCGCCGCGACGCGATCCTTGGGGAGCAGGGCGTCGAGGGTGCGCGTGAGCTCCGAGCGCTTGATCGCGCCGGTGAGCCGCGGTGCGACCTCGACGCCGTCGCGGAAGAACAACACCGTCGGCGACGCCCGCACCTCGAGACGATCGGCCAGCTCGCGCTGCCCCTGGCGAAAGGCCTTCACGAACGCGGCGTCGGCGCCGTAGCCCTCGGCGACGGAGTCGTACTTCGGCGCGAGCGCCTCGCAGGGCGGGCACTCCGTCGAATAGAAGTCGACCACCACGAGGCCGCGCCGATCGATCACGTCACCTTGGAACTGCTGCGCATCGAGCTCTCGAATGAACGCTGACATGGGACACCTCGTCGCATGAGAGCCGCCGCGGCGTCGAAGGATTCACGCGATCACGCGGGCGCCGCGGGAGGTCCGTAGAGCGCCGCGCCGAGCGAGAGGAGCTCGCGCACCGGGCGGCAGTCGGGGCTCGTGACGGACCCGTCGCGGTTCTTCGCGACGGCACCGCAGCCGCCACCGCACGCGAGCTGCACGGAGCACGTGCGGCACTGCTCGATGGCGAGCACGTCGCGCTCCTGCCAGCACTCCACGGGGTCGGCGTCGAGGCGCCGCGCC
>CAIMWA010000261.1 GCA_903845045.1 uncultured delta proteobacterium
CAGAGCCCGGCTGCTCGTCCGCCGGGCGTGGGCGATGCGAGCCGTTTCGTCGGGAAGAGTGGGGAAATGATCCTCCCCACCGGGAGCTCGTAGATGTGTAGAAGTGATAGCACTTCAGTGCGCGGCAAGGACGCACGACGACCGCGATCCCTCTCGCAAGTTCGAGTCGCTGGGTGGTCTCCCGTGCCTTCAGGCTCGCTCGCCGCGCGCGACGAGCGCCCTCCCGCAACACCAGGCACACGAACCCATTCCGCGGGTCCTCTCGCGCGAGAACCTTCGCCTCCCCCGCGCTGTCCCACGCGGACCATGGACACCCCGTACCGCTCCGCCCCGCGGCGCCTCGACCCGGCGCTCGACGCGCTGCCACGGTTGCCGGCACCGCACCTCCTGGCCCATCGCGGATCCATCGTGGTCGGCCTCGCGACCGCGATGTTCGCCGCCGTAGTGACGGTGTTCGTCGGCGCGCTCTCCGGCGTTGCGGCGACGGACACCGACGCACGCCTCCGCCCCGCGCAGGCCGACGACGACGACGACCTGCGACGCGCGCTGAGCCTGCGCTGGCGAGGGAGCGCTCTTGTCGGTCTCTCTTCCGCCGCGGGCGCGACGGCGCCGCCCATCGTCGCGACTCCGTCGGAGACGTGCGGCCTGCGCTTCGACCCGGATGCCTCCGACTGGGACGACGTCCTTGCGTGCCAACGTCTCAACGCGATGCAGCGATCCTATCGATGGGAGCGGCAGCGCGAACGCGTGCTTCGGTGCGTGGCGCTCCGACTTTCGCGCGAACCCGCTGCGCTTCCGACGCGGTTGAACGTCCCCTTGTCGCGATGGGCCTGGCGGGGTGGAGCATTCGCGCTCCGCGTGACGACGTCGCGTCGCGGCAACCTCCGAGGGGTTCCCTGGAACGAACCGACCACCGAAGAGTCGCGGCTCTTGCGGTTCGTCCGAGGGACCCGCGCGGTGCCCCTGAAGCGGGCCGGCACATATCACTGTTCCATCGAGCGGACCTACGGCTACACCGTCTACTTCGACTTCGACCGCGGCGGCGTCGATGGTTGACGTACCGGCAGCGAACGCTCGTCGTCTCGAAGCGAGCACCGCGCCGAACCTCGCGCTCGCGAGTCCCGCGCGAGCCCGGCCTCGCGCCGGGCTTCTTGGGACCCTTGCCGTGCACTTCAGTGCGCGGCGAGCACGCTCGACCCCGCGCCCCGCCCGTCCGCCACCCCGTCCCGTTCATGAGCGCTGATGAACACTTCATGAGCGCTGATGAACGCTTCATGAGCGTCGATGAACGGTTCATCGACGTCGATGAAGCTCCCGCCCTCGTCAGCGCAGCGGCGGCAGCGCCACGCCGTCGTCGACGAAGCTCAGCGACGCCGAGTTGAGGCAGTGCCGCTCGCGGGTCGGCGGAGGTCCGTCGTCGAAGACGTGACCGAGGTGGCCGCCGCAGCGCGCGCAGCGGATCTCGACGCGCAGCATGCCGTGCGAGCGGTCCTCGATGCGGGCGACGTGCGCGGGGTCGTAGGGCGCCCAGAAGCTGGGCCAGCCGGTGCCCGAGTCGAACTTCGTCGCCGAGCGGAACAGCGGCAGCGCGCAGAGCCGGCACACGTACGTGCCCGACTTCTTGTTGTCGAGCAGCGTGCCGCAGAACGGCCGCTCGGTGCCCTGCGCGAGGATCACCCGGCGCTCGTCGGGGTCGAGGTCCCGCGCGAGCTCGGCGATGCGCTGCGCGGTGAGCGGGGTGACGTCGAAGCCCGAGTCCGATGTGCGTGCTGCCATGGGACGCCACTTTCACACGCGCCCGGCCGGCGCGCACGCCGTACGATGCCGCCCCATGAGCCTCGCTCCGCATCGCCTCGGGATCCTCTGCGCCGGCGGGCCTGCGCCGGGGCTCAACTCCGTCATCGGCGCCGCCACCATCCGCGCGTCGCTCAGCGGCGTCGAGGTGCTCGGCATCCTCGACGGGTTCCAGCACCTCATGGAGGGCGACACCACCCACGCCGTGCGCCTGCGCATCGAGGACGTCTCGCGGCTGCACTTCCGCGGCGGCAGCTCCCTCGGCATCTCCCGCGCGAACCCCACCCTCGACCCGCGCAAGATGGAGAACACGCTGCGCGCGCTGCGCGAGCTCGGCGTGAACAAGCTGCTCACCATCGGCGGCGACGGCACCGCGGCCAGCGCGTGGCGCCTCGCCCAGGCCTCGAAGGGCGCGCTCCGCGTCGTGCACGTGCCGAAGACCATCGACAACGACCTCGACCTGCCCGCGGAGATCGACACCTTCGGCTTCCAGACCGCGCGGCACTTCGGCGTCGAGATCGTCTCGAACCTCATGAACGACGCCCGCACCACGCGGCGCTGGTACATCGTCGTCACCATGGGGCGTAAGGCCGGGCACCTCGCCCTCGGCATCGGCAAGGCCGCCGGCGCGACGATCACCGTCATCCCCGAGGAGTTCCCGGACCGCAAGGTCGACCTCAAGACCCTCACCGACACCCTCGCCGGCGCCATGATCAAGCGCGTCGCCGACGGCCGCCCGTACGGCGTGGCGGTGGTCGCCGAGGGCCTCATCGAGGCGCTCCCTCCCGAGGACCTCGCGCCCTTCGACAACGGCGAGCGCGACCAGCACGGCAACCTCGTGCTCAGCGAGCTGAGCCTCGCCACGATCCTCAAGGACAGCGTGAAGGCGCACCTCCGCGAGCGCGGCCTGAAGACCACCGTCGTGGGCAAGGACATCGGCTACGAGCTGCGCTGCTGCGACCCCATCCCCTTCGACATGGAGTACACGCGGGACCTCGGGTACTGCGCCGCGCGCTTCATCATCGACGGCGGCACCGGCGCCATGGTGAGCATGCAGGGCGGGCACTTCATCCCGATCCCCTTCGAGGAGCTCGTGGACCTGACGACGGGCCGCGCCAAGGTGCGCATGGTCGACGTCGAGAGCGAGCGCTACCGCATCGCCCGCACGTACATGATCCGCCTGCGCCACGAGGACTTCGTCGTGCCCTCGCAGCTCGCCCGCCTCGCCGAGGTCGTGGGCCTCACGCCCGAGGCCTTCAGCAACCGCTACGGCTACCTCGCCGCCAACGACCCGGGCATCGGACCTTTGCGCGGAACGATTCCGCCCGCGCACGGCGACGCGGTGCCCGGCTGGGGCTGATCACCCCCCGCGGCGCGCGCGCAGCGTCGCCGGGTCGAGGTCGTGCTTCTTGAAGAGCTCGCGAAGGTACCGACGGTCGACCCCAGACCGCCGCGCGGCCTCGGAGAGGTTGTACCCGGAGCGCTCGAAGAGTCGCAGCAGGTAGTCGCGCTCGAAGGCCTCCACCGCCGCCTGCTTGGCGTCCTGGAAGGTCACCTCGGCCTCGCGGGTCGTCGTCGCCGTGACGGGCTCCGCGACGACGCCGCGCATCGCCGCGGGCAGCGAGAGGTCCTCGTCGTCGTCGTCGTCGAGGGCGGTGATCGGCGCGCCGGGACCGCCCGCGAGCATCACCGCGCGCTCCACGGCGTTGCGGAGCTCGCGCACGTTGCCGGGCCACGGACGCGACGCCAGCGCGGCGAGCAGCGACGGGGCGAAGGACCCTCCGCCCACGGCCCGCGCGAAGTGCTCCGCGAGGGCAGCGACGTCCTCGGCGCGGGCGCGCAGCGGCGGCACCTTGATGCGCCCCACGGCGAGGCGAAAGAGCAGGTCCTGGCGGAAGCGCCCGGCCTCGACCTCGGCCTCGAGGGAGCGGTTCGTCGCGGCCACCACGCGCACGTCGACGGCGCGGTACTGGTCGCCGCCCACGGGCTTCACCTGCCGGGCCTCGAGGGCGCGCAGCAGTGCGGGCTGCAGGTCGAGCGGGAGCTCCCCGATCTCGTCGAGGAGCAGCGTGCCCCCGTCGGCGCGGCGGAACGCCCCTTCGGACGCCCCCACGGCGCCGGTGTACGCGCCCTTCACGTGCCCGAAGAGCTCGCTCGCCACGAGGTTCGGCGACACCGCCGCGCAGTCGAAGACCACCAGCGGACGCGCCGCCCGCGGGGACTGCTGGTGCAGCGCCCGCGCGACGACCTCCTTGCCGGTGCCGGTCTCGCCCTCGATGAGCACCGTGAGATGCGACGGGGCCATCTTCGCGATGGCGCCGCGGAGACGCTGCATCGGCGCGGAATTTCCGACGAGCTCGCCCGCGGCCTGCACGGCCTGGGGCGCGGCGCGGCGCGACGGCGCGAAGCCCGCGGGAGGCAGCGCGATGGCCGGCGCCGTGGCGTCGGCGAAGGGGCCGTCGTCGCCCACGCGGATGCTCACCGTCACCTGCTTGCCGAGCATGAGCGTGACCTGGCCGACGACCTTCATCTCGCGGATGCGCGCGCCCTGGAAGTGCGTTCCGTTCTTCGTGTCGAGGTCCACCACCTCGACGCCGTGCGGGTAGATGCGCACCTCGACGTGCACGCGCGACACGAAGGGGTCGTTCACCACGACCTCGTTGCCGACGTCGCGGCCGATGCGCACCACGCCCTCGCGCGCCCGGAACGGCGACGGCACCCCCGGCGAGACGACCTCGACGTAGCGCGTCGGCGGAGGCTGCGTGCGCCGCAGCGGCACGGTCTGGGTGCGGTCGCTCTCGCTCACGGGACTTCGACCCCCGACGCTACACCGCCCGCGACGCGCCGGAGCAGCCCCCGGAAATTCCGCGGCGCCCCGGGCCCCAGGAATGCGGTGGCCCCCGCGCCGTCGTGATAGCGTGGAAAGCGCGTGAAGGTGCCCGATGATCGCCGCGAACGGACCGTTCCGCGAGAGACCTCGGTCGACCGCCGGCGGGGGGACGTTCCGGAGTCGCTGCGCACGCTCCCCCTCGACGACGGGCGCGCGCTTCGCGAGGGGCTGCACCAGGCGATCCGCGACGCGCGCCGGCCCACCCTCGTGGTGATGTCCGGCGGGGCCGTCGGAACGCGCACGCGGCTCACGGGCAACGTCACCCTGGGACGCGATCCCACCAACGCCATCGTGCTCCCCGACGCCGGCGTCTCGTGGCGCCACGCACGCATCGAGGACCGCGGCGACGCGTGGGTGCTCATCGACCTCGGGAGCACCAACGGCACCAAGGTGAACGAGCACCGCGGCGACGAGCACACCCTCGCGCACGGCGACCGCGTCACCCTCGGCCGCACGCTGCTCCGCTTCGAGATGCAGGACCACGTCGACCAGGCCTACGACGAGCAGGTCGAGCGGCTGCTGCACGTCGACGACCTCTCGGGTCTCTTCGTGCGCCGGCGCTTCGACCAGGAGCTCGCGCGCGCCCTCGCCGCGGCTGCCCTCGACGGCTCCAACGTGTCGCTGCTCGTGATGGACATGGACGGCATCAAGGCCATCAACGACCGCCACGGCCATCTCTTCGGCGCGTACACCATCGGCGAGACCGGGCGGGTCATCGGGCGCGTGCTGGGGCGCCGCGGCATGGGGTCGCGCTTCGGCGGCGACGAGTTCTGCGCGCTGCTCCCGGCGCACGACCTCGCGCAGGGCTACGCCGTCGGCGAGGAGATCCACGCCGCCGTGAACGCGCACACGTACCAGCGCGAGGGGGTGCCGCTGCGCCCCGGGATCTCCATCGGCGTCGCGTCGGTCCCCGAGGTCGGGGGCGACGCGGAGAAGTTGTTCCAGAGCGCCGACGAGGCGCTGTACCGGGCGAAGCAAGGTGGACGCAATCGCGTGATGCGTTGACCGTTGCCACGAGAGCCCGCGGCTGCGGGCGGTGGATGGTGAGGAATGTTCGAGGTCCGTTGTCCAGGCTGCCAGAATCCCTTCGAGCTCGACGAGCGTCGCGTGCCCCGCAACGGCATGACGATGCGGTGCCCGAAGTGCCAGACCACCTTCGTCGTGAAGCGCCCCGACACCGTGGCCTTCGGCGGCGCTCCGCCCCCGGTGCCCGCCGCGGTGGCGAAGTCGCCGGGCCAGACCGGGCCGGTGCCGAGCCCGACGATGCCGTTCCAGCAAGCGGTGCAGATGGCGCCGCCGTCGGCCACCAACGTGTCGAGCCCGCGGCTGCCCTTGCCGCCGGACCTCATGCCGCCGGCGCCGCCCACCAAGGGCCCCGCCGCCACCGAGTCCTGGGACCTGTCCGTCGACCTGCCCATGGCCGCGGATCCGTCGAGCTTTCCGCCGGTGCAGGGTGGAGCGGCCCCGCCGCCCGGAGCCTTCGGGAACCGCGCGAACATCACCATGATGCCGGGGCTGCGCCCGGAGCCGTCGTCGGTCACCGCGATGCCGTCGCCGCGCCCCGTGCCGCCCGAGGAGATCGGACTCCCGATGGTGTCCGCGGCGCTCCCGGTGGTGTCCGCGGGCCTGCCCGTGGTCTCGCAGGGGCACGTCGGCCTGCCGCAGGTCGCCGCGGGCCTTCCGCAGATCGCTGCGGCGCTGCCCATGAACGCCGCGGCACTGCCCATGAACGCCGCAGGGCTCCCCACGCAGGCCGCCGGACTCCCGATGAACGCCGCGGGGCTCCCCACGCAGGCCGCCGGGCTCCCGATGAACGCCGCCGGGCTCCCGATGAACGCCGCGGGCCTGCCCATGGGCGCCGCGCAGCTTCCGATGAACGCCGCGACGCTGCCCATGGGCGCCGCGCAGCTCCCCATCAACGCCGCGCAGCTCCCGCTGGGGTCCGCGAAGCTTCCGGGGCTCGAGCCCGAAGGCGGCGCCGGGGCACCGCGCACCCAGGCGCTCGGACGCATCAACGTCGAGCGCCGGGCGTTCACCCTCGACTCCCTCGGTGACGATCTCCCCTCCGTCGCCGGCGCCGAGGCCGCGCTGCCGGCGGTGCGTCCGCAGGCGTTCCGCGAGGAGTACGCCGCGCCCGTCGACGACCGCGACCGGGGCCACGGACACGGCGGCGTCAACTACGGCGAGCTCGACCTCGGCGACGTCATCGGCGCGCCGATCCACACGCAGGGCCACACCACGTCGCCGATGGGCAGCGCCTTCGGGTCGCCCCTCGACAACGTCGTCGGCGCCGAGTTCGACTTCCCGGGACCGGCCGCGGGCACCGGCGCGGCACCGCAGCGCGACGCCCCCGCGGGCGCCATGGCGGGCGCGAAGAAGGCCAGCGCGAAGCAGATGGCCAAGGCCGCGGCGGCGTCGGGACCGCGGCGCCCCTGGGGCACCTACGCGTTCTACGGCGCCCTCGGGCTCCTCGGCGTGGTGGTGCTCGGCGGCGCGGCCCTCGCGCCCACGGAGTACGGCGCCTTCGGCAAGAACTGGATCGACGAGCAGCTCCATGGCCCCGAGCGCCATGCCGCCGCGTCGCGGGTCATCACGTACGTCGACGGCGTCATCGAGCACGACACCTACGACAAGGCCATCGAGGGCCTGCGCCGCCTCGAGGAGGCCCTCGCCCGGGTGCCCAAGGAGCGCGAGCTGAAGGCGTACATCGTGTACGCGAACAACCTCGTGGTGCTGCGCTTCGGCGCCGACGCGACGCGCACCGGCCGCGCCCGCACGCTGCTCGCGGAGCTCAACGACGCGCCCTCGTCGATGCACTACCTCGGCATCGCCAAGGCCTCCGACGCGCTCGCGCGGGGCAACGCCGCCGAGGCCCTGCGGCTGTCGCGCAACGACCCCGCGGGCCGCGACGTCGCGACGCTCGCGTCGGCGGAGCTCAACGACAACGCCCAGTGGCTGCGCTACGCCACGGCGGGGCGGCAGCGGCACCCGACGGCGCGGTCCCGCTACCTGCTCGCGCGCGCGCTCTTCGCCACCGGCGACGCCGCCGCGGCGCGGCACATGGCCGAGGAGACCCTGGCCCACGAGGCGCGGCACCCCGGCTCCCGCGTGCTCCTCGCGCGCATCCTCGGCCAGCGCGAGGACGACCAGCAGCGCGCCCTCTCGCTGCTCCAGGACCTCGTCGGCACGGGCACGCGCAGCAACGCCGCGACCTACGCCTCGCCCACGGAGCGCGCCGACGCGTGCGTGGTGGCCGGGCAGATCGAGCTGCAGCGCGACCGCGTGTCCGTGGCGCAGGCGCGGTTCCAGCGCGCCCTCGAGCTCGAGCCGCGCAGCGCGACGGCGCTCGTGGGCATCGGCTCGATCCTCTACCGCCAGGGCAACTTCACCGACGCCCAGGCGCGGTTCCGCAACGCGTACAGCGCCGACCCGCAGAACATCGACGCCGTCATCGGCATCGCGCAGTCGTCGCTGTCGCTGAACCAGTCCGCCGAGGCCAAGGCCGCCCTCGAGCCCGTGGTGCACGAGCACCCCAACGACGGACGGCTGCACTACTGGCTCGGCCGGGCGCTCGCGTCGACGAGCGACCAGCGCTCGCTTGCGCAGCAGTCGTTCCGCGAGGCGATCCGGCTGCAGCCCGACAACCTCGAGGCGTACGTGTCGCTGTCCGAGCTGCTCATCGCGATGCAGCGCAACGACGCCGCCGACCAGGTGCTCGTCGAGGCCCGCGCCCGCGTGCCCGACAACGCCGCGATCCACCGCGCCCTCGCGCACGGACGCCTCGCCCGCGGCGACCTCCGCGGCGCCGAGACGGAGCTGCGCATCGCCCTGCAGCGCGACGCCGACGACGTGCGCGCGCACTACGCCCTCGGCGACGTGTACCGCCGCATGCAGCGCCTCGACGACGCCACGCGGGAGCTCGACACGGTGGCGCGCATCGACCCCGACTACCCGGGCCTCGCCCTCGCCCGCGGACGCCTCGCCGAGGCCCGCGGCGAGCTCCCGGCGGCGCTCGCGACGTTCCGCGAGGCCCTGGCGCGGGACCCGACGAACCCCGAGCTCATCAACCGCGTCGCGGCGACCCTCGTCGCGCTCGGCAACTTCGGCGACGCCGACCAGATGCTGCGCTCGGTGGTGGTGAACCAGCCGACGAACGCCGAGGCCCAGTACCTCATGGGCCGCGCGCGCCTCGGCGCGGGCAACTTCGTCGACGCCGTGCACTACCTCGACCGCGCGGTGGAGCTGAACCCGCTGCGCGCGGAGTTCAAGGCCTACGCCGCCGAGGCGCACCGCCGCGCCGGCGACATCGTGCGCGCGCTGCAGCTCGCCGAGGAGTCCATCCAGCTCGAGCCGGGGTTCCCGCGCGGGTACTGGGTGCGTGCGGAGATCCGCGCGCGGCAGGGCGCGGCGGCGCAGGCCCTCGTCGACATCAACCGCGCGACGCAGCTCGATCAGACGTTCTGGGACGCCTACGCGACCTGGGCCGACATCGACGACTCCCTCGGCCACCAGGAGGACGCGATCCGGCTCTACCAGATCGCCATCTCCCACGACCCGCGGCACGGCGACTGGTTCTACGCGCAGGGCCGGCTCCTCGCCGACGCCGGACGCGAGGGCGAGGCGCGCAGCGCGCTGCTCCAGGTGCGCGCCCTCGGCGCGGGCCTCAACCCCGTGCCCAACTGGTTCGTCCAGGGCACGCGGCTCCTCGCGGACCTCGAGCGCGGGAGCAACCCCAACGAGGCGCGGCGGCTCTACATCGAGTTCCTGCGCATGGTCCCGCCGAACAGCCCGGCGTCGCAGTCGGTGCAGGGCATCCTCGGCGAGCTCAGCGAGCGCTGACCGCACGCGCCGCCGGAGGCCCTCACGGCTCTTCGGCGGCGAGCAGCTTCGCGAGGGTCTTCACGTCGATGCCGAGGCGCTCCGCCGCCCGCGCGCGGACCCCTGCGCACTGCTCCAGCGCCCACGCCGCGTAGGCGCGCTGCAGCTCCCGCATGGGCTGCACCTCGCCCGCGAACGCCGGTCGCGCGGAGGCTCCTGCGGGGCGCAGCGCGAGGTCCTCGTCGCCGAGCTCGGCGCGGCGGCCGAGGAGCACCGCGCGCTCCACGACGTGCGCGAGCTCGCGGACGTTGCCGGGCCACGGGTGCTCCACGAGCCGCGCGAGGGCGTCGCGGCCGAAGCGCTCCACCGGCGAGCGGGGGTACCTCGCCCGCGCCTGCTCGAGAAAGTGCTCCGCGAGGTCGGGGATGTCGTCGACGCGGCGGCGCAGCGGCGGCAGCTCGATGCCCACGACGTCGAGGCGGTAGAGCAGGTCCTCGCGAAAGAGCCCCTGGGCGGCGCGGGCGTGCAGGTCGCGGTGCGTCGCCGCGAGCACCCGCACGTCCACCGCGCGCTCGCCGGTGCCGCCCACCAGACGCACGCGCCCGGTCTCGAGCACGCGCAGCAGCTTGGCCTGCAGCGGCAGCGCGAGCTCGGCCACCTCGTCGAGGAGGATGGTCCCTCCGTGCGCCTCGGCGAAGATGCCCGGGCGGACGTCGGTGGCGCCGGTGAACGCGCCCTTCGCGTGCCCGAAGAGCTCGCTCTCGAGCAGCGCCTCGGGCAGCGCCGCGCAATTCACCGCCACGAAGGGCGCCTGCGACCGCGGCCCCGACGCGTGCAGCGCCGCCGCGACGACGCCCTTGCCCGTGCCCGTCTCGCCGGTGATGAGCACCGGCACGGCTGCGTCGGCCACCCGGGCCACGAGGTCGTACACGGCGCGCATGACCTCGCTGCGACCCCGCAACCCAGGCGACGGCTGCTGGCTCCGCAGCGTGCGCCGCAGCGCCGCGGCCTCGCGCCGAGACCGCGAGCCCTCGATCCCGCGCTCCAGGAAGATCGCGAGCTCCTCGATCTTGAACGGCTTGGTGAGGTAGTGCGTCGCGCCCCGGCGCATCGCCTCGATGGCGCTCTCCACGGCCCCGAAGGCCGTCATCAGGATCACCGGCCGCTCGGGGTCCAGCGCGAGCGACCGCGCGAGCACGGCGAAGCCGTCCACGGGCTGCATGCGCAGGTCCGTGACGACGACGTCGAAGGGCTCGCGCTCGAGGCGCTCGAGGGCCTCGGCACCGGAGCCCGCCGCCGCCGCGTCGAAGCCGCGCTCGGCCAGCGCGTCGGCGAGCATCTCCGCCATGTCGCGATGGTCGTCGACGAGCAGCACCCGCACCCGCGTGGTCATGCGCGCTCCGTCTCCCGCGGAAGCGTGAAGCTCGCGCGGGTTCCGTGCGGCGTCCGCGGCGCGAGCGCCAGCGTCCCGCGGTGGATCGCCACGATCTCCTTGGTGACCGCCAGCCCGAGGCCCGTCCCTCGATCTGGACCCTTCGTGGTGAAGAACGGCTCGAGCACGCGCGCGGCGTCGTCGGGACCGATGCCCGCGCCCTCGTCCTCGACCCAGAACGTCACCGACGCCTCGTCCTCGCTCGTACCCGCCCGCACCTCGGCCCCCGCCGGGCTCGCGTCGCAGGCGTTGAGCAGCAGGTTCACGAAGGCCTGCTCGAGCAGACGCGCGTCGGCCCGCAGCGGCGCCAGACCGTCCGGCGCTTCGACGACGAGCCCGACGCCGGCCTCGGTGAAGCGGTGCTCCACCAGCGTGCGCGCCGCGTGCACCACGTCCGCCGGACCCACGCTCCCGAGCGCCGGCGTGTCGCCGCGGGCCAGCCGGAGAAAGCCCCGCAGCACGTCGCGCACGCGGTCCACCTGCGTCGCGATGGCCTGCAGCGCCCGGCGGTCGCGGTCGTCGGCGCTCCTCGCCTCGAGCTGCTCCGCGCGCCCGGCGATGACGTTCAACGGCGTCGCGACCTCGTGGGCCACGCCCACCGCGAAGGTCACCATCATGGCCGCGCGCGCCTCGCGGGCGAGCTGGTCCTCGCGGGTGCGCTGAAGCTCCGCGAGCGCCAGGGCCTCGCGCAGCTCGAGCTCGTCGCGCTGCACGCGCAACGCCGCCCGCCCGAGCACCACCATCACGCCGCACGTGAGCGCCGCGCCGAGCACGAGCCGCCAGCGCGCCCGCGACTGCCGGTCGCGCTCCCTCCGCGCGCTCGACGCCACCACCAGCACCCCGTGCGCCGGCGTCTCCGCGAGGCCCGCAAAGCCCATGCGCCGGGGCAGTCCCACCGCCCACGCCTCGGGGCGCTCGAGCCGCACCCACGGCCGCCGCGCGTCCGCCGCGCGAAGCAGGAACGGTGCGTCCACGGTCTCGCCGTCGGCCCGATGGAACGAGGCCTCGCCCGCGGCGCGGTAGAGCACCACGCCCCCGCGCGCGGACAGCGCCCGCGCCACCACGGGCACCGCCGATCCGCCCGCCGCCGCGGCCGCCGCGAGCGACGCCTGCGCCTCGGCGAGGTCCGTCAACGACGCCGACGCCTCGCGGGTCTCGTCCCAGAGCGAAGCCAGCGCCACCGCGGCCACCGCGAGGGTGACCAGCATCGCGCCGCGCGCACCGGTGGCGCCCATCCGTCGTGGAGCTCGCTGCGCGTCCGCTGCCATCGCCTCGTCCTCCAGCAATGCTCGCGCCATGCTCCGCCTCGCTCGCGTTGCCGGCTCCCGATGCGCGATCCGCGCGCTTGGACCGGGAATCGCTCCCTGCCACCGGGGAATCCTTCCCGCGACGACGGCGGCACGATGCCACGTTCGCGGTGCGAACCACGACGGCGCGATCGCGCGTTCTGGTGCCGGTGGTGTCGTTGCTGCGGGCGCCCGCGCGATGACCGCCGAGCGGGCGCGTGCGGACCGAGGCGGGGCGTCAGGCCAGCGCGGCCTTCACGGCGTCGAGGTCCGGGAAGATGCCGGGGTTCTCGCCGACCCACGCGTAGGTGATGACGCCCTGCTCGTCGATGACGAACACCGCGCGCTCGGAGACGCCCACGAGGCCCAGGGCGAAGCTCTCGCGGTAGACGTCATAGGCGTGCGTCGCGGTCTTGTTGAAGTCCGACAGGAACGGGAACGTCGCGTTCGACTCCGCCGCGAACTTCTGCAGCGACCACGGCATGTCGACGCTGATCGCGAGGGGCACGGCGTTGAGCTTCTCGTACGCCGAGTAGTCCGACGCGATGGTGCACATCTCCTTGGTGCACACGCCGGTGAAGGCCGCGGGGAAGAAGAGCAGCACGACCTTCTTGCCGCGCAGCGCCGACAGCGTGACGGTCTCGCCGGGCTTCGAGGGAAGGGTGAAATCAGGGGCGGGCGTTCCGACCTTCAGTGCCATGGTGTCGCGTTCTCCAAATGGGTCGAGGGGATGCGCCGCGGCGGCGTCGGGCCGTCCCGGCGGGGGCGCATTCTGCCACCGAACGGCGAGGGTGTCGCGCGCTCGCGGCTTGCGCTCCGGCCGCGCGTGCGACTAGAAGCGCCGCAAAAGGAGCCTTGCAAACGAACATGTCGACGGAAACGACCTTTGCGATCATCAAGCCCGACGCGGTGGAGAAGAACCTGGCCGGAGCGATCCTGGCCCACATCGAGAAGGCGGGCTTCGTCGTGCGCGGCGCCAAGCGCGTGCACCTCTCGAAGAAGCAGGCCGAGGGCTTCTACGCCGAGCACCGCGAGCGCGGCTTCTTCGGCGAGCTGACCACCTTCATGTCGCGCGGACCGGTCTACGTGCTGGCCCTCGAGGCCCCCGGCGCCATCGCCAAGTGGCGCGAGACCATGGGCGCCACGGACCCGGCGCAGGCCGCCGACGGCACCATCCGCAAGCTCTTCGGGGCCAGCAAGGGCGAGAACGCCACGCACGGCTCCGACTCCCCCGCGGCCGCGGCGCGCGAGATCTCGTACTTCTTCGGAGCCTTCGAGCTGATCTGAGAGCTACTTCCGGTACGCGGTGGTCGTGCCCACGTCGAGCATGTCGACGATGGCCATGATCACCGCGTCCACCGGACGATCCTTGGTGGCCTCGGTCTGCCGCGCGGAGCTCCCCGCGGCGACGAGCACCACCTCGCCGATGCCCGCACCCACCGCGTCGGCCGCCACGAGCGGCGCGCCGGTGGGCTCGCCGTGCACGTCGCAGCCCCGCACGACGAGGAGCTTGAGCCCCTCGAGCGTGGGCTCCTTGCGCGTCGCGACGAGCGTCCCGGTGACCTTCGCGATGAGCACGGCCGGACCGACCTCTCAGCCCGCCTTGGGCGTGCGGCCCAGCGGGAGCACGGCGTCGATGTTGGCGTGCGGCCGCGGGATGATGAGCACGCTGACCATCTCGCCGATGCGCTCGGCCTCGCGCTGACCGGCCTCGGTGGCCGCCTTCACCGCCGCCACGTCGCCGCGGACGACCACGGAGGTGTAGCCCCCGCCGACCTTCTCGTAGCCCACGAGCTCCACCCGTGCGGCCTTCACCATCGCGTCGGCGGCCTGCACGGCCGCGGCAAAGCCCTTGGTCTCGATGATTCCCAGCGCGTCGCTCATCGTCTCGTTTCCTTCCTACGACTCTTCAGCGGTCCAGCCGCGTTTCCTGCTTGCGTCCGCGAACGCTGCCGAGCGCCGCGCGCGCTGCCTGCGCCGCCGCGTCGATCTCCGCCTCGCGCCCCGAGAGATACAGACGCCCGAAGGCCCCGTACGGCTGGACGTGCACCACCGAGACGTTCGCGGCCTTCTCGGCCTCGTTCGCCGCCAGCACGATGTACCCCGCGGGGTCCGTCTCGAGGATCAGCAGCGACTCGCCCGGCAGGATCATCATGCCCGACGAATTGCGGTTGATGATCTGCGCCTGGTACGGCTCGATGCCCCGCAGGATCTGGTTCGTCGGGAGGTTCGGCGCGAGCCGGTCTTCCTCCTTCAGGTCCAGCGAGCGGAGGATCGCGTCGCCGGCGTCCATCACCTGCCCCTTGTCCTCGTGGTGCACCTCGAGCAGGCCGTAGGCGCGCTCGACGACCTGCACCGCGGGCTGCACCTTGCTCGCCTTCAGGGCGATGTCGGTGACGCGGTTGATGGCCATGCCCGGCGCGATCTCGATCCACAGCGAGGCCATGCCCGGGATGGGCAGGAAGCCTCGCGCGGTCTTGCCGATGAACGACGCGAGCTGCGGCTGCAGGGAGTCGAGAAAGATGTACGTGCGAAGCGCTGCGGCGCTCATGCCAGAGCGGGTATCACGGCCGTCGCGCCGGGGGCAAGGGGAGTCCGCATCGCGCGCGCGCATCCCGCCCGCCGCGACGGTCAAGCCGGGCGCGACGCGGGGCCGGCGATGCGCTCCGGCGGCGTGATCTCGACGATGTCGAAGGGCTCGAAGGGGACGTCGATGTCGGCCACGGCGTCTTGCAGCCGGCGCAGCGTGGCGGCCTCGACGGCGGCGATCTGCGCGGCCACCTCCGGAGTCACGGAGGTGTGCGTGCCGCGCTCCTCGAGCACCTTGGCGAGGCGACGGTCGGCCTCGCGGAGCTGCCGCCCCGTCGAGATGGCGATCTGCATCTGGAACCGGAACGCCAGCGGGCTCGAGGCGCCCACGAGGCGATGGAACACGTCGCGGGTGAGCTCCAGCGCGACGACGTTGGTGTGCGCCGCGAGGGTGGCGTTGCGCGGCGCCCCGTCGACGAGGGCGAGCTGTCCCGCGATGGTGCCCGCGGAGAGCCGGGTGAGCAGCCGATGGCCGCCCGCGCCGTCCTCCTTGAGCACCTCGACGATGCCCGACACGATGACGAAGCACGACGTTCCCGCGCGGCCCTGGCGGCACAGCACGTCGCCCGCGGCGAAGGTGCGCGGCAGCGACGCGCCCAGCAGGATCTCGAGCTCGGCGTCGGAGAAGGCCCCGAGGCCGCCGGTCTGGCGGAGCAGTTCGATGGTGATCATGGCTTCACCGCACCTTGAAGCGTGACGCGAGTCGGTCGAAGGAGCCCGTGCGCGGCGCCGGCGGGCGCGACGGCACCGGCGGCGGCGCCTTGGACCCGAGCGCGGCCTCGACGCGGCGGTCGACGTCGCGGAGCCGGTGCGTGAGGTCCTGGATGATGGCGCCCAGCAGCACCGAGGCGACCTTGGGCTGCTCCACGGCCATGCGCTCGAGGGACTGCCGGTTCAGCTCGAGGAGCACCGCGGGGCTGTGCGCCACCGTGGCGGCGGACCGCGGCGCCGGGTCGATGCACGCGCCCTCGCCGATGATGTCGCCGGGGACGAGCCGCGCGAGGTGCACCTGCTCGCCGCCGGGGCCGCGCACGTACACCGCGATCTGGCCCTGCAGCAGCACGAAGAGCGACTCGCCGAAGTCGCCCTCGGCGAAGAGCACCTCGCCCACGGCCAGGCGCCGCTCCTTCACGAAGACGGTGAACGCATCGACCTCGCGGTCCGTGAGCGCGTCGAAGACGCTCACGTGGCGGATCAGCATGTTGGTTGCGCGTGTGGGCTGCATCGTCGTCAGCTTCCTCGGGGGGGCAGCGGCCCGAGCCAGAACGTGCTCCGCGGACCGATGCCCTTCAACACCACCTCGCCGCGAGGCTCCAGGCTGAAATGCCCTTCGAGCCGTCGCGCGGCCTCGGCGCTCACCTGCACGCGCCCGCCGGCGCCGTGCGACTCGAGGCGCGCCGCGACGCTCACCGACGGTCCCCACACGTCGTAGCGCAGGTCGCTGCCGCCCAGCACGCCGGCCACCACGGGACCGCAGTGCACGCCCACGCGCGCCGCGAGCGGGGTCCCGTCGGGGGCGTGCATCGACGCCACGATGTCGACGATGTCGAGGGCGTGCAGCGCCGCGCGGCGCACGTGGTCCGGGCGGTCGTCGGAGAGGCCCGCGGCGGCCATGTAGCCGTCGCCCATCACCCGGATGCGCGCGACGCCGCGGCGCACGGCGCTCTCCTGCACCCGCGCGAAGAGCGCCCGCAGCGTGTGGAGCAGGTCGAGGGGCGCGAGCGCCGTGGACCACGTCGTGAAGCCCACGAGGTCGGCGAAGAGCACCGTGGCCTCGCGCGCGTCGGCGATGTCCGTCTCGCCCGCCTGCAGCCGCGTGGCGATGGCGTCGGGCATCATCATGCGGAGCAGCTCCTCGGCGCGGGCCCGCGCGAGCGCGAGCTCCTCGTAGAGCCGGGCCTTCTCCAGCGCCGCCGCGAGCGGACCCACGAGACGCCGCATGCGCGCGACGTGGGCCGTGCTGTACGCGTGCGGCGCGCGGCTCGCGAAGTACAGGAACCCCATGGGCCCCGACGCGACCTCGAGGGTGAACACCACCGCCGACCGCAGGCCCGCCCGCACGAGCATCCGCGCTGCGACGGACGCGGGGCTCTTCGCGAGGTACGCCTCGAGGTCGCCGAGGATCCGCGGCGTCCCCGTCTCGAGCACGTCGCCCAGCCGCGTCTCCGAGAGCGGCACCGACTGGTCGCGCCCGATGTGCACGCCCGCGGAGCTCTTGGCCCAGCGCGCCACCACGCGCTCGCCGTCGCACTCCGCGAAGCCCACGAGGTCGTACGGAAGCAGCGCCCCGAAATGCTCGTACACGCGCCCGAGCACTTCGTCGACGATCATGCCTCCGCGCACGCGGTCGAGGAGCCGCGCGGCGAGCACCTCCTCCTCGGCGGCGGCGCGGGCCTCGCGGCCAATGGCGGCCAGCGACAGCGTCAGCGCATCGAAGGACGGCGGCGCGGCCTCGTCGATGGCATGCGCGAGCAGCGCCGCGACGGCGGTGGCCACGCGCAGCACGATCTCGGCGTGCTCCGGGCGGTACGTGCCGGGGGCGTGCGTGTTGAAGAACAGCAGACCGACCGCCGTGCCCTCGTGCTCGAGGGGGCAGGTGAGGCTCGCCTCGTAGCCCTCCTCGAGGAGCAGGTGCGTCGGCGACCCGTGCTCGGCGTGCGTCGCGTAGTTCCGCAGGCGGTTCAGGATGCGCGGGTGCCCGCTCGCGAGCACCGACGCCAGCGAGCCACGGCGCAGCGTGCCCCGGTACCCCGCGGGAATGACCCGGTCCGGCGTGCGCCCGCGGACGGCCCGCTGCACCAGGCGGTCGGTGGACTCGACGCCGACGATGGCGATGCGATCGAAGGGCACCACCCCGTCGAGGGTCTCGAAGAGGAACGCGCACAGTCGATCGGACACCGCACAGCTCGGACGGAACGGGACGACGGCGCCGTCCGAGGTCTCCTCGAACCGCTCGCTTGCCCGGGATCCGGCCGCCGCGTCCCCGGGCGCCCCGCCGTCCTGCGACGACGCGGCGTGGATGCTCCTACCCATCGCGAGGTGATCGGGTACTCCCAAGGCTCCATCGCGTCAACTTCGACAGACCTTGGATTGCAGCGGAAGATGACTGTGCGCGGGTCATTTCTACGCACTGCGTCGAGCCTCGTCGGTACCTGCGCAGTGCTTGCACCGGCGCCGGTCAGCCCGGACGCCGACGGGTTCTGGCGGACCTTCGACCACTTGCCCATACTCGGGGTGGAGAGGGAGTCCCAAGCCATGCAGAACTTTCGCCCCGTCGCCTTCGCGTCGTGCCTCGCGCTCCTGGGCTGTGCCCCGGACCTGCAGCTTCCCACGGACTCGGGCAACGCCGCCGACGGCACCGCCGCCTCGGACCTCGGCACCGCAGGGGGTGACACCGGAGCCGCGGTCGACGCGGGGGCCGCGGATGTCGGGACGACTACGGGCGACGTTCCCGCATCGGCGGACGCCGGTGACGCCGGCGCGACGACGGGCGACGGGGGCTCGGTGCCCACGGATGCTCCGGTGACGTGCACGGGCACGCAGATCCGCTGCGGCAACGCATGCGCCGAGCCCGCCACGGACGTCGCGAACTGCGGCGGCTGCGGGCGCTCCTGCGGCACCGGCGGAACGTGCACGGCGG
>CAIMWA010000262.1 GCA_903845045.1 uncultured delta proteobacterium
CCTCTCCCTTCGACTCGCTCCAAGCAGCGAGTCGGCGGGATGAGGGGGAGCCGGAAGAGCGCGCGACGTACTCTGGCCCCTCGCCCGCCGACCCGAGCGGAGCGAGCGGTCGAAGGGAGAGGGGTGGCGCGCAGCGCCGGGGTGAGGTCCCCGGCGACGTTCAGCCGGCTGAACGTCGCATCACGAGCCGTCGTGAACCAGCAGCGAGGCCCCTCACCACACCACGCCATCGCGCGCGAACACCTCGGCGACGAGGGACTCCAGCCGCCGCGCCTCGCCCTCGCTGAACGCGTCGGCGAACGCCGAGTCGACGTCGAGCACCGCGCGCACCACGCCCGCCGCGTCGCGCACCGGCACCACGACCTCCGAGCGGCTCCGCGCGTCGCACGCGATGTGCCCCGGGAACGCGTGCACGTCGGGCACCCGCTGCGTCGCCCCGGTGCGCGCCGCCGCGCCGCACACGCCCCGCGCAAAGGGAATGCGCAGGCACCCCAGCGTCCCCTGGTACGGACCGACGGCGAGCTCGGCCTCGCCCACGCGACGGTAGAAGCCGCACCACGATGCTTGCGCGAGCACGTCCCAGAGCACGCACGCGAGCGTCGCCTGCAGCGCCACGGCGTCGGTCTCGCCGGCCACCACCGCGCGCACCTGCAGCAACGCCGCGTCGAAGCGCGCCTCGCGGTCGTGCTCCGCGGCGAGCACCGTGCGATCCGCGGACGCGACGTCGAGGCCCTCGGCCATCGCTACGGGACCACCAGCGCCACGGCGCGCTCGAGGTCGGCCTCGCTCTCGGCGAAGGTGCGCTGCAGCTCGAGCTCCTGCGACCGCGCGTCCCACATCGTGCGGTACGCGTCGAAGAGGTCCTGGATGTTGAACCCCGCGGTGCTCCCCGCCTGGAACGTCACGAGCGCGCGGCGGAGCAATTCGTCCGTCGCCGCCATGCCGCGCTGACGAAACGCCGCGAGGGCGATGCGCGCCGACACCCGCGCGTTCCACGCGCCCACCACCTGCCGGCGGATGCGCACCTCGATGGCCTGCGCGAGCAGCCGCTGGCCCTCGGCGTCGTTGTGCGCGCGGCCGATGTTGCCCTGGTTGCGATCGAAGGCCGGCAGCGGCATCGACACGCCCGCCTGCACCGACAGCCCGTCGGGGTTCGCGCCGGCGTAGAGCCCCAGCGACACCGACGGGTTGAAGCGGTTCTCGCGGCGCCAGCGCACCTCGCTGGCCTCGTTCGCCAGCACCCCGCGGTGCGCGAGCTCGAGATCGGGGCGGCGCCGCACGGCGAGATCGAGCAGCTCGGGCAGGCTCTCGGGACCGCGGAACCCCTCGAGGCCGTCGCGCGTGATCGGCAGCTCCGTCACGGTCACGTCGGCGATCTGCGCCACCAGCCTCGCGTCGGCGCGGTCGCGCTCGATCACCGAGTCCTGCAGCGCGGCGCGCATCGTCGACTCGGCGACCTGCACGCGCAGCGCGTCGTACTGCGAGTTGGCTCCGGCGGAGACCCGGCGCGTGATGATGTCCTCGAGGTGCGTCAGCTCGTCGAGGTTGTGCTGGTTCATCTCGACCATCGCCTGCTTGAAGGCGCGGTCGACCATGAGGTCCGTGAGGTCCGCGGCCATGCCCCAGAGGGTGTTCGCGACGTTCACCTCGGCGAGCGACAGCGCCGCCACCGCGGCCACGCGCCGTCCGCTGATCTGCCCGAACACCGGCAGCGGCTGCGTCCACTGCACGCCGTAGTTCGTGTAGCTGTCCGGCGGCGCGCCGAGCGGCGTGCCCATGAAGCTCACCTGCAGGCTCGGGTTCGGAAAGATCGTCGCCGTCACCACGTCGAAGCGCGCGCTGCGCACCTGCGACCGCAGCGACGCCACCTCGGTGCTGCGCGTGATCCATCGCTGCAGCACGTCCTCCGCCATGAGCCCCGGCGCGACGTGCGACTCGGTCTGCGCCGCGGGCGCTGCGGGCGCCGTCTGTGCGATGGCCGACGACGGTGCTCCACACAGCGCGAGCACGACCCCGAGGAACGCTCTCTCCATCCGCTTCATCGCGCGCAGGATGCCACCGCGACACGCCCGGTGCGACGCATTCGACATGCGCCTCGAACGCTTCGAAAACATCTTTGTTCCAAGCGTTTTGACGCTGTGGCGAAACGCCACGGCGGGGCGTCGCGCCACGGCTCTGCGTGCCGCTCCCGCTTGCCAACGCGCGCCCCGGATGCGACACGATCCGCGCCATGCAGCACCCCACCGAGGACGAACTCCGGCGCGCCTACGCCGGCCGCCGCGTGCTCGTCACCGGACACACCGGCTTCAAGGGCGCGTGGCTCGCGCGCTGGCTCCTGGACCTCGGCGCCGACGTCACCGGCTACGCCCTCGCGCCGGACACGTCGCCCTCGCTCTACGGCCTGCTCGACCTCGGCGCGCACACGCGCAGCCACCTCGCCGACATCCGCGACCTCGCGACGCTGCAGCGTGCGGTGTCCGAGGCCGCGCCCGACGTGGTGCTGCACCTCGCCGCGCAGCCCTTGGTGCGACGCAGCTACGCCGAGCCGCTGCGCACCCTCGAGACCAACGTCATGGGCACCGCGAACGTGCTCGAGGCCGTGCGCGCGACGGCGAAGCCCTGCGCCGTCGTCGTGGTGACCTCGGACAAGTGCTACGAGAACCGCGAGCACGTCTTCGGCTACCGCGAGGACGAGGCCATGGGCGGCCACGATCCGTACTCGATGTCCAAGGGCGCGACGGAGCTCGTGGTGGCGTCGTGGCGACGAAGCTTCTTCGACCCCGCGCGGCTCGCGAAGCACGGCGTCGCGGTGGCCTCGGCGCGCGCCGGCAACGTCGTCGGCGGCGGCGATTGGGCCGAGGACCGCATCGTCCCCGACTGCGTTCGTGCGCTGTCCCGCGGCGAGCCCATCGCCGTGCGCAACCCACGCTCGGTGCGTCCGTGGCAGCACGTGCTCGAGCCCCTCGGCGGCTACCTCTTGCTGGGCGCGAAGCTCCTCGGACCGGACGCCGCACACCACTGCGAGGGCTGGAACTTCGGCCCCGCCCTCGACTCCACGCGCACCGTGCGCGACGTGGCCGACGCGCTCGTGGGAGCCTGGGGTTCGGGCCGCTGGGAGGACCACTCGGACCCCGCCGCGGTGCACGAGGCGAAGCTGCTGCGGCTGGCCATCGACAAGGCGTACTCGCGCCTCGGGTGGGCGCCGCGCTGGGACTTCGCGCGCACCTTCGACGAGACCGCGGCGTGGTACCGCGCGTGGTCCGAGGGCGCGTCGCCGGACGCCCTCGCGAAGCTGTGCAGCGCGCAGATCGCCGCCTACGCCGCCGGACGCTGAGAGGGAGCACGCGCACATGTCGAAGTCGTCGGACGCACGGGAGAAGGAGCTTGCCGCGGAGATCCTGGAGCGCGTGCGCGAGATCGCGGCGCTGCGCGAGGAGGCCGACGAGCCCTTCGTGCCCGGGCGCACCGCGGTGAAGTACGCGTCGCGGGTCTACGGCGCCGAGGAGATGGTGAACCTCGTCTCGAGCTCGCTGGAGTTCTGGCTCACCGCGGGCCGCTGGCACCGCCGCCTCGAGTCCGACCTCGCGCGCTGGTACGGGCTCGCCCACGCGCGCCTCGTGAACAGCGGATCGAGCGCGAACCTGCTCGCCACGGCGGCGCTGACGTCGCCGACCTGGGGCGAGCGGCGGGTGCGTCCGGGCGACGAGGTGATCACCGTGGCGGCGGGCTTTCCGACGACGGTGGCGCCGGCGATGCAGCTCGGCATGGTGCCGGTGTTCGTCGACATCGCGCTGCCGTCGTTCAACATCGACGTCGCGCAGCTCGAGGCCGCGCTCTCGCCGAAGACCCGCGCGGTGATGCTCGCGCACACCCTCGGCAACCCCTTCGACCTCGACGCCGTCACGGCCTTCTGCGCGAAGCACGGCCTCTGGCTCGTCGAGGACAACTGCGACGCCGCGGGATCGCGCTGGCGCGGCCGCCTCACCGGCACCTTCGGCGACACCGCGACGCTGAGCTTCTACCCCCCGCACCACATGACCACCGGCGAGGGCGGCGCCGTGCTCTGCCGCGACGACGCGATGCTGCGCGTGCTCGAGTCGATCCGTGACTGGGGGCGCGACTGCTGGTGCGCGCCGGGCGTCGACAACACCTGCGGCAAGCGCTTCGACTGGCAGCTCGGCACGCTCCCCTGCGGCTACGACCACAAGTACACGTACAGCCACCTCGGCTTCAACCTGAAGATGACGGACCTGCAGGCCTCCGTGGGCCACGCGCAGCTCCAGCGCCTCGAGGGCTTCGGCCAGGCGCGGCGCGCGAACTGGAGGTACTTCCGCGAGCGCCTCGAGCCCCTCGCGCACGTCGTGACGCTGCCCGACGCGTCGGAGCACGCCGACCCGAGCTGGTTCGGCTTCATGCTCGCGGTGCGCCCCGACGCGCCGTTCACCCGCGACGCGCTGGTGCGGCACCTCGAGGCGCGGCGCATCCAGACGCGCATGCTCTTCGCGGGAAACCTCACGCGACAGCCCGCGCTCACGCGCCTCGCCGAAGACTGCGCCGCGCACGGACTCCCCGCCCCGTACCGCTCCGTCGGCGCGCTCCCGGTGAC
>CAIMWA010000263.1 GCA_903845045.1 uncultured delta proteobacterium
GACTCGCGGCGCACCTGAACCGGCAGCCCGAACCAGGTCGTCGTGCCCCACAGCGGCTCGGCGTCGGGACGCGACCAGATGGTGCGCCGGGCGGCCGCCACGCGCGACGGGTCGTCGTCGAACCACACGTTCGGCGGAGGACCGCCGGGCACGGTGCTGTCGGTCTGCTCCTTCACCTCGACGATGACGTCGTCGTCGGCGGCGTCGGTGTCGCCGCGCAGCACCACGAGCAGCCGCACGCGCGGCCAGCTCGCGACGCCGCTGCCGAACTCGCGCACGGCGTCGAGCACGGTGAAGAACGCCGGTTCCGGCGGTGCCGTGAGCGACGCGCGGTACCGCGTGAAGAGCGCCGGCAGCGACGCGTACGCCCACGCAGGTAGGTCGTGGAAGATGCCCGTCGGCGTCGTAGGATCGGGGGTGCCTCGGAGCAGCCGGCGGTGGCCCGCGGCGTCGAGGGTCGTGAGGTTCGTGAGCTCCACGTGGTGCGGGGCGTCGCGGTTCGCGCGGCGAAAGAGGTCGACGAGGAGCGGGGCGTCGCCGCCGTCGGTGACGCGAAGCTCCGGCGCGCCGGGGGTGATGGCCTCGGCGTACGCGGCGGCCGCAGACCTCGCGATGTCGCGCGCGGCGGCGGCGGTCACACGGTGCGCGGCGTCGTCGTCGGGGTTCGACGCGAGCGCGGCGACGCAGAGGCCCACGGTGAGGCGCCGCAGGTCCCAGAGGTACGGAAGGCGATCGGCGCCGTCGAGGTCGTTGGTCTCGAGGGCCACCGTTCCGTCGCGCCCGAGCAGCGCGCCGAAGTTCTCGACGTGCGGGTCGCCGACGCCGAGCACCAGCGGCGCGTCGACGGCGAAGCGCGACGCCGACAGCCCCACCGCGGGGTCGCGCCAGTCGCGAAGGAAGATCGCGAGGGAGCCGCGGTAGTACGGCTGCAGCCCCGTCGCCATGAGCGCGTAGCGACCCGCGACCAACGCCGGACGCTCGGCCAGCAGCGCCTCGTCGGCGCGGGCGAAGGCGCTGCGGAGCGTGGCCTCGCGAGGGTCCTGCGACGACCCGCAGCGCAGGACGCCGAGCGCGAGGGCGGCCATGGCGAGGTACCGAGCCATCGAAGGCGCCACCTATCGTCGGCGTCGTCGGGCCCGCAAGGCGCGTCACGAAGACTCCGCGAGGCGTTCACACCGCGGCCCCTTCGCCGTCACCGCAGCGTTGCTACGCCGAACCGGCGGGTCCGTCGTCGAGCACGTCGGCGACGGGGCGCCGCGGCGTGCCGATGCCCGCGGGCCCGTAGCCGATGCGCAGCGCGATCTGCGAGGTCGATCCCTCGCCGCAGAGCCGGTCGACCTCGGTGCGCAGCTCGGGCACCTCGACGGGCGGGTTCAGGAACGCCACCGCGAGGCCCTCGACCTCGGCCCGCAGCAGCACGCGTCCGAGGCCCTCGCCCGCGCACAGCCAATCGAGCGGTGTGTCGCCGCTCGTCGCGAGGACGGCGAGCAGCGGCGACGCGTCGGCGAGGTCGCGGTCGTGCAGCGCGGTGTTGGTTCCCTTGTCGAGAACGCGCGTGGTGAAGCGCGCGAGGTGCGACGCCACGTTGTCGAGGCCCACGGCGTTGCCCGGCACGCCGTCGCGCGCGTCGCTGTCGTTGCTGCGGGTCCACTCCGCGAGCTCGCGACGAAAGCGCGGATCGCTCCACTGCCGATGGTCGGCCTCCATGACCAGCGACACCAGGGCGACGCGCTGCGCCTCGCTGCCGAGCGCGTGGAAGCGCACGCCCTCGAGCGCGGCGTCGTTGCCGAGGCGCGCCACGATCTCGTCGGCGACGGTCACCGTGGAGTACGGCGCGAAGGCCGTGTGCCGCGTGACGATGGCCTCGCAGAGGCGCCGCTCGTCGGCCGTCGGCGGGCTCCCGGGCCGCACGTCGACGCGCGCGAGCAGCGAGCGCTCGGACGGCGACGGCAATCGCGTCACGACGGAGTCGAAGCCCTCGGCGCGCAGCGCGACGCGAAGGTTCAGCAGCGCGCAGCCGCAGGCGATGGTGAGCTCGCGGTCGTCGGGGTCGACGACGGGCAGCGCGCGCAGGCGGTCGGCGCGCAGCTCGACGAACCCGCCGCCGATGTGAAAGCGCCACGGCTGGGCGTTGTGCGAAGACGGCGCGAGGACCGCGAGCGCGACGACGCGCTGCAGATCCTGCGTGAGTTGCGTTCGTCGATCGGGTTCGTGGGACATGGTCGCTCCTCGTGTGACGGCGTGCGCGCGGCGGCGCGACGCGAGATCTCCAGTGCTTCCGTTGCGGCGCCCTTCGCCGACACGACGGAGTCGACCACGACGCTGCAAGATGCACGCTCCGACGCGGTGACGATGGTGCGTGTCACCGATGCGCCATGGAGCCGTGGGGTGCCTGCGCCGCCGCCCCCAGACGTCTGGGGGTGCGTTCCGCGGTACCCTTCGCGGCCATGGGAACCTCTCGGCGCGCGGCGATGGCAGCGTTTTTTTTCGGGGCATGCACGAGCTCCGCGTGCAGACCCTCGGTGCGTCCTGCGAGCGCGCACGCCGTCACCGGGCGCCCTCCGCCGCTGGACCTTGCGCGCGCCGACGCCCTCGTCGCACCGCTCCTCGACGGCGCGTGGATCGACGGCGCGTCGGCGGCCTTCGTCACCCGCGACGGCGCGTGGTTTCGCGGCTGGGGCCACGCGCGCACGGCGACGGACACCCCCGACGCCGACACCCTCTACGAGATCGGCTCGGTGACCAAGGTCTTCACGTCGCTGCTCCTCGCCGAGGCGGTGCGACGCGGCGACCTCGCCCTCGACCAGCCGGTGCAATCGCTGCTGCCGGCCGATGCGACGGTGCCCTCGCGCGACGGGCGCGCCATCACCCTCGGCGACCTCGCGACGCAGACCTCGGGGCTTCCGCGCATGCCGCCGTCGTTTCACCCCGCGGACCCGGCGAACCCCTACGCCGACTTCGGCGCCGCGCAGCTCTTCGCGAACCTCGCCGCGACGACGCTCCCGCGGCGCCCCGGCGAGGCCTACGGCTACAGCAATTTCGGCGTGGGGCTGCTGGGCTTCGCGCTGGCGGCGCACGCGCACACGACGTACCCCGCGCTGGTGCGTGCGCGCATCACCGAGCCCCTCGGGTTGCGCGACACCGTGGTGACGCTCACCGACGACCAGCGCGCGCGCTTCGCCACCGGCCACGACGCCGACGCGCAGCCCGCCGCCCCATGGACCCTCGACGCCCTCGCCGGCGCCGGTGCGTTACGCTCGACGGCGCGGGACCTGGCGACGGTGCTCGGCCTCGCCCTCGTCCCATCGCGACACGCCCTCGGCGCAGAGCTGCGCAGCATGGCGGTGCGACGCGCCGACGCGGATCACGGCGGAGGCATCGGCCTCGGCCTGCACGTCGACGGCGCGGGTGCGGTGTGGTGGCACAACGGCGAGACCGGCGGGTACCACGCGCTGATGGCCTTCGATCCCGCGGCGGGCCTCGGGGTGGCGGTGCTCTCGAACACGGCGTCGGGCCTCGTCGACGCGCTGGGCTTCGCGTTGCTGCGCGTGCTTCGCGGCGAGGCTCCGACGGCGCTCTCGCTCCCCGCGACGGCGCACCTCGACGCCGCGGCGCTGGACCGCTGCGTAGGCGCCTACACCCTCGCCCCGGGCGCGGTGCTGACGGTGTTGCGCGACGGCGACCACCTGACGGCGCAGCTCACCGGGCAGCCCGCGTTCCGCATCTGGCCATCGTCGCCGACGGAGTTCCGCTACCGCGTGGTTCCGGCGCAGCTCAGCTTCGCCGCCGACGGTGCGCACGCCGCGTCGGTGGTGCTGCACCAGAACGGACGCGACCTGCCCGCGCCGCGCACCGGCCCCTGACGCAGCGCGCCGGTGCACCGCGCCGGGCGCCGTGGTAGCGGCATCGGCGGAGGTCTTCATGACGCAGATCCGACTCACGTATTTCGAGGGCGCCGGCCGTGCCGAGCCCCTGCGCATCGCGCTCTTTCTCGCCAAGCTCCCCTTCGAGGACCGCCGGCTGAAGTTCCCCGAGTTCGCGGCGATGCGGGCGGCGGGCGAGTTTCCGCTGAACAGCCTGCCGGTGCTCGAGGTCGACGGGCGCGCGATGGTGCAGACGGCCGCGATGCTGCGCTTCGTCGCGCGCTTCGCCGGCACGGACCTCTACCCCGCCGACGCCCGCGCGGGCTTCGTCGTCGACAGCGTGCTCGACTGCTTCAACGACACGCTCTCGCACGCGCTGACGCCGAGCCTCTTCGAGCGCGACCAGGAGAAGAAGCTCGAGATGCGGCGCGCCATCGTCGCCGGTCCGCTCACGCTGGTGCTCCGCTACACCGAGCGCCTCGCGGCGGACAGCAAGGGACCATTCCTCACCGGCGAGACGCTCACCATCGCCGACCTCGTCATCGGCACATCGGTGAAGCAGTACCGCTCGGGGACCCTCGACGGCATCGGTCCCGAGGTGCTCGAGGCGTACCCGCGCGTGCGCGCCATCGGCGACGCCTTCGCCGCGCACCCGGGCATCGTGGCCTACGGGCAGCGCGGGGGCTGAGCCGGCCGAGGGGACGGTTTCAACAATTCAAGATTCCGGTGAGTCCGGAATTCCGTCGACGACGAACGCTTGAAAATCCGTGTCTCGCGGTTCGCGAATTCCGGTCACACCGGATTGGCAACTTGTTGAAACCGTCTCCGGGCCCTCTCACTCGTTCCGACGCCAGACAGGTTCACCTGTCCCCACGTCACGCCACCAAACGATCGCCGCGGGCTGCGGAGCGGTCCGCACGCCGTCGACGATGCCGCCGATCAGCGCGCCGAGAAGCGCTCCGACATCCGCGCCGAGGCCAAATCCGGCTGCGCTCGACGCCGCGACGACGCCCGGCACGTCGGTGCACCCCTCGAAGCAGAAGCCGACGCGCCCGACCACCCCGAGCACGATGGTGCCCGCTGCCGCTCCGCTGATGGCTCCATAGAGCGCCCCACGGCGGAGCGCGTCCGAACGCTCCGCGGCCACGACGCGCACGGTCCCCGGCTCGCGAAGAATCTGATCGACGGTGATCTGGCGCACGTCGAAATCGGGCGTCTGCAGCTCGACGCGGCCGTGCGCGGCGGGGAGTCGCGCGGCGTCGCTTGCCGGGAGCACGTAGACGTAGTGAGGAGCGCACGACATCGCCGTGGCGACGATGCCGGCGAGGCGCCCGAGCCGCGACGTCCGCTCGAAAGGACGCACGTCGAGGAGGACGCTCCCGCCGCGCGAGGAAGTCAATCGTCGGTGATGCGCGGGCACGAACATCAACAAAGTCGGTTTCTTCGCAGGTCCCTCTGGTGAACTCGTCACCACTTGAACGTGCAAGTATCAGTTCGGCGGACTATCGCTGAACTTCTAGATGTCGTTGGTTCCGACGTACCGGAGTCCGCATCCTGCCGCCTCCGGACTGCGATCAGCAGCCGCACCGAAGAGCGGCATCGCCCCGCATGCACTTCACCGCCGATGCCGCCACGAAGACGAGTCACTCCTCGCAGTCGACCGGCGATCTCACACCGAACCCGATCCCACATCCATGACCGTCAACGTCGCCGGCCCGCCCCGAGTGTCCGGCTCGCGAACCAAAATGATACGCCCCGCGCCGAAGCTTCCAAAAGTATAAACATTCGAGGTTCTACCTACGCGTCGCGGCACGAGCCTGACATCAGAATGCGACCGGAAAGCATCCAAGACGATGATTTCCGCTGAGAAGTCGTTCGCCGCGCCAACGAGGGCACATGCCCTATTTTTTCCGACACGAACGACATGGCCACCGATCCACCCGTCGATCCGCACAACCGGCCCAAGGCCAGCATCCCGATCGCCAGCCTGGAAAATCGTGGAAATCGCCCCCAACGCCCCACCTCCGAGAATGACGGCCTCGTCGAGCGCGCAAAGTCCAACCCCACAAGCGTGGAGCACCGCCAAGTCCGTGACTTCGCGACAGTGGTTCCAGAGAACGAAATACAATCGATTTCGACCGAATATCGATGCGGAGGCCACGATCCACAGTCCCCCACCAAGCGATTCACGACATCCCGCGGCGATGTCTCGCACCCCGCGAGCTTCGACGTGAGTCGAGTGATCCCAGTGCCATGATGTCCCGCCGATCGCTCCGCGAAACACCTCGAGGCCGGCCGGCGACGCCGCGACAACGGCGCACGAATCCTCATCGAGTACAACAACGAGTGGCCGACCGACGATCGCGGATGGAAGCGAATCCACTCGCCAGGCTTCGTACGGTGGATCGGACCACGCGATCACAGGAGTCCACGAGGTCGTCTGTTCGAGTGTGAATGCCTCGACTGCAAGCAGACGACTGCCGACCATTCCACTCGATCCGATGGAGATCGGACAATCCTGCACTCTGGAAACGGATCCGGAGTCGGCATCAATCATGTCGCAAACCACGCGCGGACCGCGGGTGCCGCCACCAACCACGAGCGCGCGTGAACACCCCAGATCATGAACCTCCGAGCCGCACCTGTACGATATTTCGCCTACTTTCACTTCAGAACTCGTCGTGCTCATCGCTGATCTCCGCCCGGAGCTGGAATGTCTACTCGGTAGCTTCGGCAAGCGATCCCACGCGAAAGGCCGCGCATCTGCAAATCAAGTGCATGGGCGAACCACAGACACGCGCCGCCGGCGCGAATGAAAAGAACGCCGATGACGCGCTCTCTGGGGGGCCGCCGGACCGGCGTCGCGGCCCCGCGGGAGGCGTCCGTGACCGCGACCCTGACCGACACCAACGCCCGCTCCCCGCGCCCTGGTCTCGATCAAACGTACCGCGGCCTCCCTCGCCGAACACGACATTCGGACGGTACCCCTGCGACATGTCGCCTGTCACGCCCAAGGGCTGTCCCGCCGCGTTCCCCTTGCGTATCTCATCACCGGGCAGGCTCGCGTCGGCGAGCCTTGCAAACGGTCGCCCGCAGGTTCACCGCTGAGCATTGATCACCTTGTCCTGCGGCCTTGTGGATTCGTTCGTCGTTACGATGACTTGCGCGGGCACCCGACAGCTCGCGACCCGCCCCCACCCACGCTCGGCGGACGTGCCGCCCGGGGGTTCCACCCATAGGCGTTAACCACGCTTCCTACCGAGTATTTCGAGAATCCGATCGGCGCTCCGCGGCCGCGAGCGCTCTTTCGTGCGGCCGAGGTGCTCGAGGAACCTCGCGAGGAGCTCGGGCATGCGCGCAGGGCGCGCCGGGATCAGCGAGCCGCAGAGCGTCTGCCAGAGGAACACCGTGGCGCGCCAGATCTCACGCACGACGATTCGCTCGGGCGGC
>CAIMWA010000264.1 GCA_903845045.1 uncultured delta proteobacterium
CAGGACGGGCGCATCAAGCTCAAGATGCCCGGCGGCAAGGAGATGGACTACCGCGTCTCCGTGCTGCCGACGATCTGGGGCGAGAAGATCGTCATGCGTCTTCTCGACAAGTCGAACCTGCAGCTCGACATGACGAAGCTCGGCTTCGAGAAGCAGGCGCTCGAGTGGTTCATGAAGGCCATCCACAACCCGTTCGGGATGGTGCTGGTGACCGGTCCGACGGGCTCCGGCAAGACCACGACGCTGTACTCGGCCCTCTCGGAGCTCAACAAGGTCTCGGAGAACATCAGCACCGCCGAGGACCCGGTGGAGTACAACCTCCAGGGCATCAACCAGGTGCAGATGCACGACGACATCGGCCTGAACTTCGCGGCCGCGCTGCGCTCGTTCCTCCGGCAGGACCCGGACATCATCATGGTGGGCGAGATCCGCGACTTCGAGACCGCCGAGATCGGCGTCAAGGCCGCGCTCACGGGCCACATGGTGCTCTCGACGCTGCACACGAACGACGCTCCGAGCACGGTGTCGCGCCTCCTGAACATGGGCATCGAGCCGTTCATGGTGACGGCCGCGACGACGCTCGTGCTCGCCCAGCGCCTCGCGCGCCGCATCTGCGGCGAGTGCAAGCAGGAGGTGAAGGTCGCCAACGACCTGCTCATCGAGATCGGCTTCAAGCCCGAGGAGATCGCGCAGGCCAACGGCCGGCTCTTCAAGGGCGCGGGCTGCTCCAACTGCAACGGCACCGGCTACCGCGGCCGCGTGGCGCTCTACGAGGTCATGCCGATGTGGGACGAGCTCAAGGAGCTCGTGCTCCAGGGCGCGTCGGCCGCCGAGATCAAGACCCAGGCGATCCGCTGCGGTCTCCGCACGCTGCGCATGAGCGGCATCACGAAGTGCCTCGAGGGCGTGACCACGACCGAGGAGATCGTGCGCGTGACGGCCTCGGACGTGAACAAGTCCGCGAGCTGAGGATGCCATGACCGTCCCCCCGGAGACCGCGCCGCCCTCGATCCTCGAGCTGCTGCGCGTGATGGTCGAGCGGAGCGCGAGCGACCTGCACATCACCACGGGCGCTCCGCCGATGCTCCGGGTGGACGACCAGCTGGTGCCGATGAAGCGGGGCGTCGCGCCGCTCACCCCGGCCGACACGCAGCGCCTCTGCTACCAGATCCTCACCGAGGAGCAGCGCGCGCGCTTCGAGCGGAGCTGCGACATCGACCTCTCCTTCGGCGTGAAGGGCCTCGCGCGCTTCCGCGCGAACATCTTCCTGCAGCGCGGCGCGGTGGCGGGGACCTTCCGGGCGATCCCGTTCAAGATCCTCTCCCTCGAGGAGCTCGGGCTGCCGTCGGTGGTGGGTGATTTCGTGACCCGGGCGCGGGGCCTCGTGCTCGTGACGGGCCCCACGGGGAGCGGCAAGACGACGACGCTGGCGGCGATCATCGACAAGATCAACGCCGAGACGCGGCAGCACGTCGTCACCATCGAAGACCCCATCGAGTACATGCACCTCAACAAGAACTCGGTGGTGAACCAGCGCGAGGTGGGCACCGACTCGGCGACCATCAAGGACGCCATGCGGAGCGTGCTGCGCCAGGACCCCGACGTCGTGCTCATCGGCGAGCTCCGCGACCAGGAGACCGTCGAGGCCGCGCTCACCGTCGCCGAGACCGGGCACCTCGTGCTCGGCACGCTGCACACGAACTCGGCGTGGCAGGCCATCACGCGCCTCGTGGACATGTTCCCGGCGCACCAGCAGGCGCAGGCCCGGGTGTCGCTTTCGTTCGTGCTGCAGGGGGTGATCACGCAGCTCCTGCTGCCCCGCGCCGGCGTACCCGGCCGCGTCGCGGCGGTGGAGGTGCTGGTGCCCAACGGGGGCATCCGCTCGCTCATCCGCGAGGACAAGATCCACCAGATCTACTCGCTCATGCAGGTGGGCCAGACCGCGTCCGGGATGCAGACGATGAACCAGGCGCTGGCGGCCCTCGTGGTGCGCCGGCAGATCACGCTCGAGGAGGCCACGGGGCGCTCCAACGATCCGGCCGAGCTCGCGCAGCTCGTCGAGAGCGCGAGGGCCTCGGCGTCGGGTCGCGGCCCGGCGCGGGATGCGTAGCGCGAGCCCGCGAGATGCTTTGACCCCGGGCGCAGCCGCCCATACGATGCACGACGATGCCGACGTTCAGCTACGAGGCCAAGACGCGAGCCGGAGAGGTTCGCACCGGGACGATGGAGGCCGACGACGAGGCCGCCGTCGGAGCGCGGCTTCGGCAGCAGCAGCTCACGCCCAGCAAGATCTCGAAGAAGGGCTTCTCCTTCGGCTTCGGCGGCGGCGGATCGGTCTCGAACAAGGACCTCGTGATCTTCACGCGGCAGTTCTCGACGATGATCGACGCCGGCCTGCCGCTGGTGCAGTGCCTCGACATCCTCGGATCGCAGATCGAGAACCCGGCGTTCGGCCGCGTGCTGCGCGCGGTGAAGGCCGACGTCGAGGGCGGCCTCACGTTCAGCGACTCGCTCTCGAAGCACCCGAAGATCTTCGACCACCTGTTCTGCAACCTGATCCGCGCGGGTGAGATCGGCGGCATCCTCGACACGATCCTCCAGCGCCTCGCGGCGTACATCGAGAAGAACGCGAAGCTGGTGCGCCAGGTGAAGAGCGCGCTGACGTACCCCATCGGCGTGCTCGCCATCGCCGTGGGCGTCATCGGCATCATGATGGTGTTCGTGATCCCGAGCTTCGAGACGATGTTCAAGGAGTTCGGCGGCGAGCTACCCGCGCTGACGCAGGGGGTCATCGACGTCTCTCACATCATCGTGAACAACCTGTTCTTCATCATCGGCGGCATCGGGGGGGCCATCTTCTCGCTGCGCTGGTGGATGAACACGCCGGGCGGCACGCGCACCGTCGACAAGGCGCTGCTGCAGTTCCCGGTGATCGGCAACGTGATGCGGAAGATCGCCGTGGCGCGCTTCACGCGGACCCTCGGCACGCTGCTCTCGTCGGGCGTTCCGATCCTCGACGCGCTCGAGATCGTGGCGAAGAGCGCGGGCAACTTCGTCATCGAGACGGCCATCATGAACGCCCGCGCGAAGATCGCCGAGGGCAAGAACATGGCCGAGCCCCTCGCCGAGACCAACGTGTTCCCGGGCATGGTGGTGCAGATGATCTCCGTGGGCGAGCAGACCGGCGCGCTCGACACCATGCTCAACAAGATCGCGGACTTCTACGAGGAGGAGGTCGACGTCGCGGTGGGCAACATGACCGCGCTGCTCGAGCCGATCATGATGGTCTTCATCGGCGGCTCCGTCGGAACGATGATCATCGCGATGTACCTCCCGATCTTCACCCTCGCGGGCAACATCAAAGCCGGCTGAGCCGATGCCGGCGCTGCGCTCTTCCACGCCGCCGCCGGAGTCGCTGTCGATCGTCGGCAACACCGAGCAGCAAGCTCGCGCGCGCTTTCAGTTCCTCACGGCCGCGCGGGTGATGGTGTGCACGGTGATCTTCGGCGGCACCGTCGCGGTGTTCCTCGCCGAGGGCCACTCGCTCGACGACGCGACGCCGAAGCTGCTGCTCTCGGTGATCATCGCGATCTACGCGGTGTCGCTCGGCTACGCGCTGCAGATCCGCTCGGCCCCCGCGGACCGCATCGCTCGCCTGACGTCGCTCAGCATCGCCCTCGACCTCGCGGCGTGGACGGTGCTCGCCTACGCCACCGGCGGCGCGAGCTCGCCGCTGAGCACGTTCTTCGGGCTGAGCACGCTCACGTCGGCGCTCGCCCTCGGCGGCAACGCGACGATGTGGACGGCGGTGTCGTCGCTCGCCGCGTACGGCGTGCTCGCGCTCGTCATGGCCCTCGGCTGGATCGCGCCGCCGTCGGACCAGCTCCACATCCCGCACAACCCCATCGAGACGACGTACCAGATGGTGGTGACGCTCACGGCGATCATCTCCATCACCGCCATCGGCGGCGCGCTCGCCGACCGCCTCGTCGTGACGGGCGATGCGCTGCTCCGCGCCGAGGCGTCGCGCGTGAGCCTCATCGCCCTCTACGAGGACGTGCTCCGCTCGATCCCCGCGGCGCTGGTGACGTACTCGGCCGATGGGCGCGTCGACGGCGCGAACCCCTTCGCGGCGCTGTTCCTCGACCTCGAGCCGTCGGAGATGCTCGGCCGCGCGGTGGCCGAGGTGCTGCCGTTCATCCCCGCGGCGGCGCTGGCCGGCGACGCAGGAACGTCGAGCGGTGACGCGCGGCTGAAGACGCCGTACCGGCAGATCCCCATCTCGTTCCACGTCGCGCCGCTGTACACGCACGACGGTTCGCGCCGCGGCGGCATCGTGGTGGTCGAGGATCGCTCGCAGGAGGAGTCGCTGCGCTACGCCGTGGAGACCTCCGAGCGCTTCGCGCAGCTCGGGCGCCTGGCCGCGGGACTCGCGCACGAAATCCGGAACCCCCTCGGCGCCATCTCGGGGTGCGTCGAGCTCGTGCGCGAGACGGCCACGCTCGACGAGGAGGAGCGCGGGCTGCTGGTGTCGGTGAGCCGCGACGTGACGCGCCTCAACGAGCTCGTCACGGACATGCTCCAGTTCGCCAAGCCACGCCCGCTCGACCGGCGTCGTGCAGACCTCGCGGCGCTCGTGCGCGACGTCGTGTCCCTCGCCCGGACGTCGGGCGGACCCGAGGCGCGCGTGCACATCGTCCAGCGCGCCGGCACCGCGGTGCACGCGTCGGTGGACGCGTCGCAGTACAAGCAGGTGCTCTGGAACCTCCTGCGCAACGCCGCGCAGGCGTCGCGGGTGGGCACGGAGGTCGAGGTCGCGGTGTTCAGCCGCGACGAGAGCGCGGTGACCGAGGTGTACGACCGCGGTCCGGGCATCGACCCCGACCTGCGCGATCGCATCTTCGACGCGTTCTACTCGGGCACCGCGCGGGGCTCGGGCCTGGGCCTGGCCATCGTCAAGCGCATCGCCGACGCCCACCACGGCCGCGTCGAGATCGGCGAGCGCGACGGCGGCGGCAGCGTGTTCTCGTTCATCGTCCCGCGCGAGGAGCCGACGGTCAGCGTGGCCGCGGCGGACGACGGAGCTTCGCAGCCCGCAGCCGCGCCGTCATGAGCCTTGACCGCGGCGCTCCTTGGCCTCGACGGCCTCGGCGAAGAGCCGCGTGTACTCGACGGCCGACGTCACCGAGAAGATCATCGACAGCACGATGAGCCACTGGCCGCAGAGGTTCAGGTCGACCTCGGCGGGGTAGAACGGCACCACCGGGTAACGGAAGTGCAGAACGAGGCAGAGGATGCCGACCATCTGCAGCGCGGTCTTCCACTTGCCGCCCTCGCTCGCGGCGATGACCACGCCCTCGTTCGAGGCGATGGCTCGCAGCGCCGTGATCGTGAGCTCGCGGCCCAGCAGCACGACGACGATCCACGGCGCGATGCGTCCCATGCGGGTCAGGTAGATCAGCGTCGCCATCACGAGCAGCTTGTCGGCGAGCGGATCGAGGAACTTCCCGAAGACGCTCTCGAGGTTCTGCTTTCGCGCGAGGTATCCGTCGAGGAGGTCCGTCACCGCCGTGGCGCCGTAGAGCCAGCCCGCGATGACGGCGGCGCGCGGCGTCGCCGCGGTCACGTAGTGGAGCACCAGCGGGATCATCGCGACGCGGCCCATGGTCAGGGCGTTCGGGATGTTCCAGATGTCCGCGCGGGCGGACGATCGAGGGGCGCGCGGCTCGTTCACGGCGCGGAGCCTAGCATCGGCGCGGCGCGCGCGGCCCTGTCAACGCAGCGCCGACGATGGCACACTGTGCTGCCGTGGCGCGCGCACCGAAGAACACCGACGTCGAGAGCACCCGCACGATCCAGCCCGAGCGCCTTCTCGGTACGACGGTTCGCGGCATCCGCGTGACCGTGGTGAGCGGCCCCGACGCGGGCGCCGAGTCCGTGCTCTCGGAGAACCGCGGGGTCATCGGTCGAAGCCAGGGCTGTGACGTGCGCCTGTCCGATCCCACGGTGTCGGCCTTTCACGCCGAGCTGCAGGGCGTCGACGAGCAAGGCGCGATCCGGGTGCGGGACCTCTCCTCGCGCAACGGCACGCGGTACGCCGGGGCCCGCCTCGAGTCGGCGCTGCTGCCCACCGGCGCGACGGTGGAGATCGGGAGCTCCGTGGTTCGCCTGCAGCTCGACGCCGCGGTGGAGCACGCGCTGCCCGACCTCCACGCCTTCGGCGAGCTGCGCGGCCGCAACGCGGCGATGCGCGGACTCTTCTCGACGCTCCAGCGCCTCGCGCGCACGGACCTCTCGGTGCTCATCGAGGGCCAGACCGGCACGGGCAAGGAGCTCGCCGCGCGCGGCATCCACGACACGAGCCCGCACGCGCAGGGGCCCTTCGTGGTGCTCGACTGCACCGCGATCCCATCGACGCTGGCGGAGAGCGTGCTCTTCGGCCACGAGCGCGGCGCGTTCACCGGAGCGAACGAGCGCCGCCTGGGCATCTTCGAGGCTGCCGACGGAGGCACGGTGTTCCTCGACGAGGTCGGGGAGCTGCCGCTCGAGTTGCAGCCGAAGCTCCTGCGCGTGCTCGAGCGTCGCGAGGTGGTGCGCGTGGGCAGCACGACGCCGCGGCCGGTGCAGGTGCGCGTCATCTCGGCGACGTGGCGCGACCTGCGGCAGATGATCAACACCTCGCGCTTTCGCGAGGACCTCTATTACCGCCTGGCGCAGGCGCGGGTGATCATTCCCCCGCTGCGCGAGCGCTCCGACGACGTACCGGTGCTCGTCTATCACTTCCTCAAGCGCCTTCCGGCGAACGCGCCGGGTGCGCGCGCCATCGCCCCGGAGGCGCTGCAGGAGCTCATCGGGCGGGAGTACGCGGGCAACATTCGCGAGCTGAAGAGCACCGTCGAGCGAGCCGCGCTCATGGCCGAGGGCGCGGTGATCACGCCGGCGGACCTCGCCTTCGAGCGCATCCTCTCGGGCGAGCGCGCGCGTGCCCAAGACTCGGCGGCGAGGCCTCAGCCGTCCACCGCGGGCGGCGCCTCGAACCAGCCTCTCACGCCGTTCAAGGACGCGAAGCGCACGCTCATCGACGAGTTCGAGAAGGACTACCTCCAGCGCCTGCTGCACCGCACCGGCGACAACCTCTCGCGCGCCGCGGCGCTCGCGGGCATCGAGCGGCACTACCTCCGGGACCTGTTCCGAAAGCACGGTCTTCGCTCGGATGACTGACCGGCTCGGGGCGCGATGAACACGCGGCGCTTTCTCGCGGTGATGTTCGCGGCGACGCTGCTCTACGCAGCGATCGCGCTGTGGGGCGACGCGCGCGCGCTCCGCGCCACGCTCTCGGCGTACGCGTGGTGGACCTTCGCGGCGGCGCTCGCTCTCTCGCTCGGGAACTACGCGCTGCGGTTCCTGAAGTGGGACTTCTACCTCGCGCGGCTGGGGATCCGGGACGTCCCGCGGGGCGAGAGCTTCTGCATCTACCTCGCGGGCTTCGCGATGTCGGTGACGCCGGCGAAGGCCGGCGAGGTGCTGAAGAGCGCGCTGCTCGCGAGCGCCCGCGGCATCCCGGTGGCCCGCACCGCGCCCATCGTCGTGGCCGATCGCCTCACCGATCTCATCTCTCTCATCGCCATGGTGGCCGTGGGCGGTGCGGTGTTCCCGGGCGGGCGCATCGTCGCCGTGCTCGCCTCGGCGCTCGTCGCGGGGCTCATGACGTTCGTGCTGGTTCGTCCGCTCGGCGACTGGCTCCTCGGACGCCTCGAGGGCATCGCCGCGACGCAGCGCTTCGTGCCGCGGCTGCGGGAGGCCTACGACGCGCTGCGCCTGCTCGCGACGCCGGGCGCGCTGCTCTACCCGACGGTCGTTTCGCTCGTGGCCTGGGCCCTCGAGGCGTTCGGGCTGTGGCTGGTCCTGCGGGGGCTCGGCGCCGACGTCTCGGTCTCCGTCGCGATGTTCGTCTACGCCACCGCCACCCTCGCGGGCGCCGTCGCGATGCTCCCGGGCGGCGTCGGCGGCGCGGAGCTCACGATGATCTCGCTGCTCCTCGCCCTCGCCCCGGCCGGCATCGGCGCACCGGCCGCACGCGCCGCCACGTTGCTCTGCCGTCTCGCGACGCTCTGGTTCGCGGTGCTCCTCGGCGCCGCCGCGCTGGCCTGGTTCCGTCGCAGCTACGACCGGCACCGCGACGTCGCGACGACCTGATCAGTCGTCGTCGGACTCGTCGGCGAGCGGCGGCAGCGCGGTGTCGTCGTCGTCCCAGGGATCGCGCTCTGGACCTTCTTCGCCTGCGTCGGGCACGTCGACCGGGGGATCGTCGAGCTCGGCGACGTCCTCCGGCGGGCGCTCGTCGCCGCTGCCGCGCCAGCTCCCGCGGCCGTCGTCGGGGAGCGCCTCGACGGCCTCGTCGGAGCCTTCGTCGCCGCCCGGCGCGTCGTCGCCCTCGGGGAGCGCGCGCACGACCAGCACGCGCAGCTCCGCGGGACCGAGCTCGTCGTCGTCGCCGCCCGCATCGTCGAAGTCGCGGAGCGACTCCTCGGGCACGTCGACGCCGCCGCCATCGGGTTCGAGGGGCGGCAGCTCGGGAAGCATCTCGTCGTCCGTCGTGGGCATCGTCGCAGTGCTCAACCACGCGCCCCGGGTACGGGCAAGCCGAGGCGGACGAGCACGAGCTTCATGTCGTTCCACACCTCGGCGCGGGCGGTGCTGTTCGGGTTGTCGCGCACACGGAGGACGTACGAAGGGTGCCACGTCGGCATCACCGGCACGCCGTTCCACGTGTGCCACCTTCCGCGGAGCTGTCCCATCGGCGCCTTGGAGTCGAGGAGGAACGACGCCGCGGTCTTTCCGAGGGCGACGATCACCGCGGGCTTCACCTCGTCGAGCTGCCGCAGCAGGAACGGGGTGCACGCGCGCATCTCCTCGGCGTCGGGCACGCGGTTGTTCGGCGGACGGCACTTCACGATGTTGGCGATGTAGACGTCGTCGACGCCGAGGCGCATGGCCGCGATGATCTTGTCGAGGAGCTGCCCTGCCGCTCCGACGAAGGGTTCGCCGAGGCGGTCCTCGTCGGCGCCGGGACCCTCGCCGATGAAGCAGAGGCGCGCGTCGGGGTTGCCGCGCGCGAACACCGTCTGCGTGCGCTTGAGGGCGAGCTTGCACGCCTCGCACGCGCGAACGTCCGCGGCGACGACCTCGAGGCGTCCACGGCGGGTCTCGAGGTCGCGCGGCGGCGGCACCAGCACCGGAAGCGAGCGCGGCGGTGCGACCGGAGTCGGCGCCACGACCGCAGGAGCCTCGGCGCGAGTCGGTACGCCCTCCCGCGGCCTCGGACGATCCTCGGGCACCACCGACGCGGGCGGCTCAACGACCGGCGAGGCGGCGACCGTCGTCTCGGGCGGCGGCAGGTGCTGCGATGGAGGCAGCGCTTCGACGGTCGGCTCGACCGACGACGACGGGGCTGCGTCGACGCCCCGCGGGACCTCGCCGAGGCCTGCGTCGCGCTGCCACGCGAGCTGCGCCCCGAGGTCGCGGAGCAGGCGCAGCAGCTCGTCGCGGTCCGTGGGTTCCATGCGCGGAGATCCGTACACCGTCGCGCCGCCGGGCTCCACACCCCGCGAGCTTCTGGCCTCGCCCGACGAGATCGCGCACCCTGCGCCCGCACGATGCTCCTCGGCCGCCGATCGTTCCTTGCGACCCTCGCGCTCGGCGCCGGGGCGTGCTCGCGCCGCGGAGGTCCGACGCCGTCGCCCGCGGTGGTGCGCGACGTGCGCGTCGGAGCCGTGACGCTGCGCACAGTCGAACTGCCGGGCCCCGGACGCACCCCGCGGTACGTCCTGCATGGAGGTCCCGGCCTCGACCACACGTACCTGCGCCCTTGGTTCGACGGGCTCGCCTCGGACGCGCCGGTGGTCTACGTCGACCTTCGCGGACACGGTCGTTCGAGCGCTCCGCCCGAGGCCGAGGGCTACACGCTGGAGGACGCCGCGGCGGACCTCGTCGCCCTCGCCCACACGCGCGGAGACACGACGGTGGACGTCATCGCCCACGATTTCGGAGCCGCCGTCGCGATGCTTCTCGCAGCGCGCCACGGCGAGGTGCTGCGCCGCCTCGTGCTGGTCGACCCGCTGCGCGACGCCGAGCAGGTGCGGGCAGTGGCAACGCGCTCCCGGGACGTGCTCGGCGAGGCGGGCTGGCGGGGCGTGCAGGAATTGAGCACGCCGCAGGGGACGCTCCGCGACGCGCGCACCGCGGGGCTGCTGTTCCATCGCCTGGGGCACATGTGGTGGCACACCGTGCCGGACCGGTCGGTGACCGACGCGATGGCCAGCGGAATGATCTACCGCCCCGAGGCGGACGCGAACTTCGTGGCCGCGGCGATGCACTTCGACGCCATGGTCCTCGCGCCCGACGTGCGCGCGCCGGCGTTGGTGGTCAGCGGCGACGACGACCGGACGTTCCACGCCGACGAGAGCCGCGCGCTGGCTGAGAGGCTCCCGCACGGGCGCTTCGAGGCCATCGCGGCGGCGGGGCACCTCCCGTTCGTCGAGCGACCCGAGGCGTTTCGGGCCGTGCTGCGCGCGTTCCTGCGAGACTGATGGCGCTCGGCGCCAAGTTGTATTGACGCGCTGAAAGCGCCTGCGATACGGTCGGAGAATACCGCGGGAGGACGTCGTTCTACCCGCAACGACCCACCCAGAGGGAGCGCGACGTGCCAGGTCACCCCGTGCGCATGGAACTGATCGGCGAGACCAACGTCGGGATGAAGCGCACCCACAACGAGGACAACTTCGCGATCATCGCGGAGGAGAATCTGGTCGTCGTCGCCGACGGCATGGGCGGGCACGCATCCGGTGAGGTGGCGTCGAAGATGGCCATCGACGCGATGCGCGAGTTCTTCGAGGCCACCGCGAAGGACCCCGACGCCACCTGGCCGTACAAGATGGACAAGCAGCGGAGCTACGAAGAGAACCGACTGATCACCGGCGTGAAGCTGGCGAATCTTCGGATCTTCGAGGCGGCGCAGCGCGAGCCCCGGTACCGCGGCATGGGCACGACGCTCGTGGTGGTCTTCGCCGCGCGCGAGGGCCTCATCGTCGGGCACGTCGGCGACTCGCGGGTGTACCGCATCCGCAACGGCGCCATCGACCAGCTCACCGAGGACCACTCGCTGCTGAACGACTACCTCAAGATGCGCAAGCTGACCGAGGAGGAGATCGCCAACTTCCCGCACAAGAACGTCATCGTTCGCGCGCTCGGGATGAAGGACTCGGTGAAGGTCGACTCGCGGCTCGACCACCCGTCGCCGGGCGACATCTTCCTGCTGTGCTCCGACGGTCTTTCCGGTCCTGTGACCGACGCGGACATGCTGCGCATCGTCGAAGAGAACAAGAACGACCTCAAGGCCGCGGCCTCGCGGCTCATCGCCCGCGCCAACGAGAACGGCGGGCCCGACAACATCACCTGCTGCCTCGTGCGCTGGCTCGGCCCGGCGAACTGAGCCTCGCGCGGTCGATGCGCGCGCTCGTCTTCGACCTCAAGCTCCCGCGCTACGCCCTCGCCAAGACCCTCGGTGCGCGTGTTCCGGGCCTCTATCACGGCCCTGGAACGTGCTTCGAGCTGCGCGACGGGTGGCCGTCGCCGGAGCCGCCGACGTCGGACTTCGCGACGCTCGCACCGGTGCTCGCGGGCATCTGCGGCACGGACCTCGCGGCGATCTTCCTCAAGTCGTCGCCGGCGCTGTCGGCCTACGCGAGCCTCCCGGCGGTGTTCGGCCACGAGGTGCTCGCGCGGGTCGTGACGCCGCCCGCCGGGTCGGCGCTGCGCGAGGGCGACCGCGTCGTCGTCGATCCATTTCTCTCGTGCGGCGTGCGAGGCATCTCGGCGTGCGCCCGCTGCGCCACCGGCGACTACGCGAGCTGCGAGCGCGCGGGCACCGGTCCTCGCAAGGGCATGATGATCGGCGCGTGCGCGGAGCTCCCGGGCGGCTTCGCCGAGCGCATGGTGGCCCACGCGTTCCAGCTCTTCGCGGTGCCCGACTCGATCCCGTCGGCGCGCGCGGTGCTCACCGAGCCCCTCGCGGTGAGCGTGCACGCCGTGCTGCGCCACCCTCCGCGCGACGGCGAGCGCGTGCTCGTCATCGGCGGCGGCATCATCGCGCTGGGCGCGGTGTGGGCGCTGCGCGAGCTGTTCCCCTCGGCGCACGTGACGCTGCTCTCGCTCGAGGCGTACCAGGCCGACGCCGCGAAGAGCCTCGGCGCCCACCGCACCGTGTGCCCGGACCGCGAGGACGTGGTGCTGACGCTCGCCCGGGAGACCGGCGCGACGGTGCTGCGGCCCGTGATCGGACGACCGTTCCTCGCCGGCGGCTACGACCGCGTCATCGACTGCATCGGCTCGCAGCGCAGCCTCGACGACGCCCTCCGCGTGACGCGCGCCGGCGGCACCGTGGTGCTCCTCGGCGGCGCGGGAGAGATCCCCTCGCTCGACTGGAGCTTCATCTGGTCCAAGGAGCTCACCATCGCGGGCAGCCTCGCGTACGGCTGGGTCGACCACGGCACGCCGGTGGCGCGCACGCGCACCTTCGCGGTGACCCTCGAGCTCCTCGCCTCGACGCGGTACCCCGTGGAGTCATTGCTCACGCATCGCTTTCCGATGGAGCGCTACGCCGACGCGCTCGCGGCGAACCTCGATCGCCGTGGCGCGCGCTCCATCAAGACCGTGCTCGAACCGAACCCGGAGGCCGACCGATGATGTCCCTCGAAGCACTCGCTCCCGCAGGCGTCACCGCTCTCGACGAGCTCGACGAAGCCTGGCGCGTGCGCGGCCACGGACGCCGCTTGTCCGCGGTGCGCGAGGGGGCCCGGGCCATGCGGGCGCGGGTCGAGGCGATGCCCGCGGTGGTCGCGGTGCGCTCGCTGCCGGTGACGACGCTCGTGTACCCGACGCGCTTCGCGTTCCAGGGCGCCGCGCTTTCGCCCGCGCCCTTCGTGCCGCTCACGCACCGCGCGCTGGTGGTGCAGTTCCAGGCCGCTGGCGCGCTGAAGACGCTGCTCTTCAACCCGACGGACCCCGAGCGCGCGCGCCGTGCGCCGTACTTCGTTCGCCTTCTGGAGCGCTTCGGCGAGCGCATGGCGTCGTTCCTCGCGACGCGCTTCGAGCCCCTCGAGGTGCAGCTCGCGCGCTTCGGCATCGAGGCCGCGCACATCGACTACGTCGCCTTCGACCACTTCCACACGCAAGACCTCCGCGGGCTCCTGGGCACCACCGACGGCAGGCTCGCGCCCCGCTTTCCCAACGCCACGCTGCTGGCGTCGCGGGTCGAATGGGACGAGTGGGACGACCTGCACCCGATGCAGCGCGCGTGGTTCGTTCCCGACGGCAAGGAGGGCGTGCGCGACGACCGCGTGCTCTTCACCGACGGCGACCTGGCCCTCGGCGACGGCGTGGTGCTCCTTCGCACTCCGGGTCACACCGCGGGGAACCAGACGCTGTTCTGGAAGGGCTCGCGTGGCGTCTGGGGCTGCTCCGAGAACGGCACCTCGGCGGACAACTGGTCGCCGCGGGCGAGCCGCATCGCCGGTCTGGCGAGCGCCGCGAAGCTCGGCGACCTCGACGTGCTCCTCAACGCGAACACCCCGGAGGCCGGCGCGGACCAATACGCCTCGATGATGCTCGAGCGCACGCTCGCCGACGCGCTCCCCTCGGCGCCAGCGTTCGTGCAGATGTTTCCGTCGAGCGAGGTGACGCCGGGGCTCATCGCGCCGGGGCTGTCGCCGACGTGGCTCCACCATCAGGTCGAGGACGGAAAGCTCCGTCCGCCGACCTGACGCACCGCATCCCGCTGGAACTCCAGCGCGCGGCCCCTGGAGCGAGCGTTGGACGCCACGAAATGCCGTGAAATATGGGCTTCCGAGGCATGTGACATAGATCGTCCACCGAAACCCTTGGATTTGCAGGTTCCGTGTGCCCGGCGGGGGTGGGGTGCTACGGTCCAGGGGTGCCGAAACCGCGGCCAATGACGGCCGATGACTACCTTCGCCTCGCGTTGCACACGGGCTCGCCCGACGCAGCCGCGGTGTATGCAGAGAAGGGCCTGCGCTTTGCGAGCGACCGCGTCGACGCCGAGACCCGGGTGCTGCTGCTGCGGGAGATCTACCGATCGCACCTCTTCGCGCGGCGCGTTCGCTCGGCCCACGCGGTGGCGCGCAAGATGGTGCGGCTCGGCGTCGCGCAGGAGATCGCGCACGTCGACCTCGGCCGGGCGTGCATGGCCCTCGGCTGGTGGCAGCGTGCGGCACAGGCTTACCGCATCGCGGCCCGCAACGCTCCGGCCTCGCGGCGGGCGCTGCACTGGTTCTCGGCGGGCATCGCGCTCCATCACGACGGCCGCTTCGACGAGGCCCTCGGGGCGCTCGAGCGAGCGGTGCGCTGGTCCATCGGAACCCGGCCGCTGCACCGCGCATACGAGGCCGTCGTGCGGCTCGACGCCGGCGAGGAGGTCGACTCCATCACCGACCTCGCCGAACGCATGACGGACCTCGAGGCCGCGCGCTGTGGCGAGGGCTTCGGTCGCTACGTGCTCGGGTTGCTCTGCGCGGAGACCGGGGACCTCGCCGGGGCGCGCCGCAACCTGGCCGCCTTCGTACGCCGCAACCGCGCGGACCCGATGCGCGCTGTGACGCTGGCCCACGCCCTTCGCCGCGCTCGGCGGTGCCTCCGGGCGATGCGCCCCGCTCCCTTGCCACCGCCGGTCTCCTGAGATGACCGCCGAAGAATTGCCGGCCTGGTTCTTTCGGGTCCTCGCGTTCGTGATGGGCGCGACCTGGGGGAGCTTCGCGAACGTCGTGATCTACCGATGGCCGCGCGAGCTGTCGGTGGTGCGTCCCGCATCGCACTGCCCGCACTGCGACAAGCCGGTGCGCCCGTACGACAACGTGCCGATCCTCGCGTGGTTCTGGCTGCGCGGGAAATGCCGCGACTGCAAGGCCCCGATCGCGCCGCGCTACGCCTTCGTCGAAGCCCTCTACGCCGTCGCGTCGCTGGCCGTCGTCGAGCTCTTGCTCCGTACGCAGGGCGAGCTCGCGTTCCCGGTGTTCCTCGCGGTGTTCTTCGTGCGTTTCGCGTTCCTGTGGGGGCTGCTCACGGCGTCGTTCATCGACCTCGACACCATGCTCATCCCCGACTTCATCTCGCTCGGCGGAACGGCGCTGGGCCTGGTGGCTTCGGTGCTCCTGCCGGGCATCGGGTGGCGCGGATCGCTCGGCGGCGCGGCCGCGGGCTTCGGCATCCCCTTCGCGTTCTATTTCGTGTGGTCGCGGTTCCTGAAGCGCGAGGGCATGGGCCTCGGCGACGCGAAGCTGCTGGCCATGGTCGGCGCGCTGCTCGGCCCGCACGCCGTGCTGTTCTCCCTGTGCGCGGGGTCGATGCAGGGGATCATCGCAACGGTGGTCTCGAAGGTCACGGGATGGCAGCTCGCCCCGGACATCGACGACGAAGACGACGACGAGGTCGAAGCGGGAGCGCCGCGCGCCGACGCCGTGGAGCCCGCGCCCGCGCTGCCGACGGAGCCCGAGGCCGCTCCGCCGCTGATGCGCACGCGCATCCCGTTCGGACCGTTCCTGGCCCTCGGGGCCATCGAGTACCTGCTCGGCGGCGACCGCCTCATGCAGGCGTACCTGACGTTCCTCCGCGGCGAGTGATCAGCGCGTGATGCGCGCGAGGCCGCGCATGTAGGGGCGCAGCACCTCGGGCACGACGACGCTGCCGTCGGCTTGCTGGTACTGCTCCAGGATCGCCACGAGCGTGCGACCGACGGCGAGGGCCGATCCGTTGAGCGTGTGCAGCAACCGGGGCTTGGCCTTCGCGTCGCCGGCGGGGCGGTACTTCAAGCTCGCGCGGCGCGCTTGAAAATCCCCGAAATTCGAGCACGACGAGATCTCGCGGAAGGCGTCCTGGCCGGGGAGCCAGACCTCGAGGTCGTAGGTCCTTCGCGAGCTGAAGCCCATGTCGCCGGTGCAGAGCAGCATGCGGCGGTAGTGCAGCCCGAGGCGCTCGAGCACCGTCTCGGCGGCGCGGGTGAGGCGCTCGTGGGCGGCGTCGCTCTCCTCGGGGCGCTCGAGGTGCACGACCTCGACCTTGTCGAATTGGTGCTGCCGGATGAGCCCGCGCGTGTCACGGCCGTAGGACCCCGCCTCGCTGCGAAAGCACGGCGTGAAGGCCACGTATCGCCGCGGCATCGAGGCGTCGTCGAGGATCTCGCCGGCGTGCAGGTTCGTCACCGGCACCTCCGCGGTGGGGATCAGATACAGCTCCCGCGCGTCCTCGCCGACGGCGGAGAGCTTGAAGAGGTCGGCCTCGAACTTGGGGAGGTTCCCGGTGCCCCGCAGCGCCTCGGCGCGCACCAGGAACGGCGGATACACCTCCGTGTAACCGTGCTCCGCGACATGCAGGTCGAGCATGAACTGCACGAGCGCCCGCTCGAGCGCCGCGCCGGCGCCCCAGAGCACGCTGAAGCGCGGCCCCGAGAGCTTCGTCGCGCGCTCGAAATCGAGGATGCCGAGCGCCTCGCCGACCTCGAAATGCTGCTTCGGCGCGAAGTCGAAGGCGGGCTTGGTGCCCCAGCGCTTCACCTCGACGTTCTGCTCCGCCGACGTGCCGTCGGGGACGCTCGCGTCGGGCACGTTGGGCACCCGCAGGAGCACCTCGGCGATCTCGGCCTCGGCAGCGGACTGCGCCCTCTCGAAGGCCGCGGCCTCGGCGCCCAGCGCCCGCGACGCATCGCGCGCGGCGGCCTGCTCCGGCGAGCCCTTGGGGAGCTTCGCGATGGCGGCGCTCGCCTCGTTGACGGCGCGCTTCTTCGCCTCGCCGCCGAGGATCGCGGTGCGACGCGCGTCGGCGAGCTCGGCCACGCGTTCGAAGCCCGCCGGGAGCTCGCCGCGCCGCGCGAGGCCCGCGCGCACCTCGTCGAGATGTTCGACCACGTATCGGAGATCAAGCATGGAGGTCTGGCTCGTGGATGCGAGGGATTCGCAGGGCCGCGGGCGTACCCCGAGAGCGGCCGCTGCGGCAAGGGTGACGGATCAGTACCCGGCGCCCCCGGTGCCGCCGCTCACGATGGCTACGGAGCTGCTCGCCCCGACGCGCGTCGCGCCCGCAGCGATCATCTGGTCGGCGTCGGCCGCCGTGCGCACGCCGCCGCTGGCCTTCACGCCGAGGTCGGGGCCCACGACGCCGCGCATGAGGGCGATGTCGTCGGCCGTCGCGCCGCCGCCGCCGAAGCCCGTCGACGTCTTCACGAAGGACGCTCCCGCGGCCTTCGAGAGCGCGCACGCGATGACCTTCTCGTCGCGCGACAGCATCGACGTCTCGAGGATCACCTTTACGACGCGGTCCGGCGCGGCGCCCACGACGCGGGCGATGTCGTCGAGGACGAGCGCGTAGTCGCCGGAGCGCAGCGCGCCCACGTTGATGACCATGTCGATCTCGTCGGCCCCCGCGCGGATCGCCTCGGCGGTCTCGAAGGCCTTGGCGTTCGGCGTCATCGCGCCGAGCGGAAACCCCACCACGGCGCACACCGCCACCGTCGACCCGTGCAGCATCTGCCTGCAGAACGGCACGTTCACGCTGTTCACGCAGACCGAGAAGAACTTCCAGGTCATCGCCTCGGAGCACAGCTTGCGCAAGTCGTCGCGGGTGGCGTCGGGCTTCAGCAGCGTGTGGTCGATGACCCTCGCGAGGTCCGGCCGCGGCTTCGGAGCCTTCGACGCGCCCGCTACCGGAGCCACGCCCTGCGCACCCGCCGAGGCACCGGAAACCCGCGGCGTCGCGCTGGGGCGCACCGGAGCCTTCGGGGCGGCGAGCTCTTCCTGCACCTTCGCGACGACCGCGTCGACCAGTCGATCCAAGTCTCGAACCATGACCGGCCGAGACCCTATCACGAAGGCACCGCGCGCTGCGCTCCCTTCGTCGGCCGCGCTGCACCGCGGCCCGGGGTGTGGTACCCGGGCGCGCATGCGTGCCCCCATCGCCCTCGCCACGGCCCTCTTCCTCGGCGCGGCGCCCGCCGCTGCGCAGACCTACTGCTTCGCCCCGACGGCCGGCGGCGCGGCGACCACGCACGTGACCGCGGGGCTCGGCGACCGATTTCGCAGCCGACCGGACTGCCGCTACGGCGTTCGCTCGGTCGCGGGATCGGTGCTTCACGAGGCGGGTCCGTTGACCGAAGGCGAGCGCGACCTGCCGACGTTCCTTCGCGATGCGGGCATGCCCGCCGGCCGCCACGAGCTCGCGGCGGACGTAGAGGTCTACGCGGTGCCGCCGCCGAGCGGCGATCGCGCCCCGCTCGCGCAGACCTTGTCGCTGCGTCCGTGCCTGGCGCACCTCGGCGAGGGGTCGACGGTGGTGAGCTTCGACGACGCCAGCGGCGCGCCTCGCCTGGGCGCCGTGCATGCGCCGTCGTGTCCGTCGTCGGACCTCGAGCTCGTCGTGGTGGAGCGGGCCGGCGCAGGGACCCTCGTGACCGACGACCTCGCGGGCGCGCCGGTGCTGCCGCTCGGCGGGTCGCGTTCGCTCACCCTCGCCGCCGGGCTTCGCAGCGCGGGGATCTACCTCCGCACCACCGGGGCGCCGCTGGCGCTGCGCATCGACAGCATGCGCTTCGCCGACGCGCAGACCCCGCTGCAGCGCCTCTTCGCCGACGACGCCGGACCGTGGTTCGAGACCGACTGGCGCCGCGGCGAGCTGCGACTGCTTCCGCGCGCGGCGTCCTTCGCGGGCGATCCGATGCGATGGAACGAGTTCGTGACGGCCTCGGCCGCCGACGCGCTCTTCTACGCCGTGGGCGCCGCGGGGGGTGGCGTGACCTTCGCGGCGCGCGTCGACGCCGACGGCTCGGCGCTCGCGGTACCCGACGACGCGGTGCACGCCGCGATGCGCGGACGCTACGGCGCCCCGGGCGCGGCGATGGCTCCGAACCGCCATGATTGGGACGCCGTGCTGGCGTCGCTGCGCCTCTGCCACGCCCGCGAGTACGGTGCGTCGCCGACGCGCAACGCCCGCGCCTCGGCGTCGGAGCTCGCGTCGATGCGCTGCGTCTCCCTCGCGCAGCTCACCGCGGTGCGCACCGGCCCGGCGCCCGCGTCGTTCACCGTCGAACGACACCTGGCGCACATCACCCGCGGCGCGCCCGGGGCGTTCGTCAGCGACCCCGGTGGACAGACCGAGCGCGTGGCCCTCGACTCCGAAACACCGGTGCAGCTCGCCGCTGCCGGGGACCGTGTCGTCGCCCCCGAGGACCTCCCGTCGGACACGCGTCTCGTGCTGTGTCCGACCTCCGACGGTCAGGGTCCGCGGGAAGGCGTCGCGCTCGAGGCGCGCGGCGGACACACCTTCGTGGCGGCCGCCGCAGGCCTCTGGACGGTCGTGCTGCACCCCGCGACCGCGCCGCGCTGTGCGCCGCAGGACCTCGCCCTCGCACGCATCGCCGTCGTCGACCCGGCGCGCGATTGGATCCCGTTCTCGGCGGCGGACCACGACGCCGTGGCCCTCGACGACCCGTGGGGCGCGCTGCGGGCCACCGGCGAGGACACCTTCGCCATCACCGCGCGCGGCGGCATGCCCGAGTGGCGGCTGCGCACGACGCCGGACGTCACGGCGGCGATCAACGGACGCCTCGCGACGCCGCGCGAGGGCGCCGGCACCAACGACGACCCGCCGCGGCTCTCGCGGGCGATTCCCACGCGGCTGCGCGTCGAGCCGGAGACGCGTGCGCCGGGACCGAGCGCTCTCGTCGTCCTCGTCACTGCCCGCGACACGTGCCCCGAAGGCCCCGAGGACCTCCTCCCGAGCCTGCGTGCGCTTCCTGCCGAGGGGGTGTTCCACGCGTTCCTCGCAACGGAGCGCGACGGCGACGGACCGGGCCCGCGCTTCACGTGCCTCGCCCGCGCCCGCTTTCGCGTCACGCCGCCGCTCTTCTACCGCGGCACCGACGCGGGGCCCTTCTACGTGCGCTTCGGCTTGCCAGGTTCGGTGGAGCTGCGCACCTCGGTGGAGCTCGCCTCGACGTGCTCCCGCGCGGACTGCGTCTCCGTGGGCGTCGCGCTGCCGCTCATCTACGCGCGCATCTCGCCGCGGGCGCGTGCGGTGTCGTGGCTCACCCTCGACGCTTCGGTGCCTCTGCTCCTCTCCGCGGCGGTCGGCAACGGTCGCGCGCTGCACACGGGCACCGGCGTCGACATCACACTCGCCGCCGGCCCCTTCGCGATCCCGCGGCTGTTCTCCGTTGGCGTGCTCGTGCAGCCCGCGGTGCTCGGCGTCACGCAGGGCAACGACGCGCTCAACGTCGCGGTGCACGCCGGCTTCGACCTCGGATCGCTCTTCGACTTCGTGCGGGGGCTCTGAGCGATGCGCGCCCACCCCACGCTGCTCGTGCTCCTCGCCGCGTGCGCGCCGGTGACGTACTCCCGCGCGCCGGACCTCCCGGCCTACGCACCGCGGTCTGCCGATCGCCACGCCGCGGACCCGTCCGGTCCGAGGGCGCGGGTCGAGGACGCCGAGCGGTCTCTGCATCGTCGCGTGCCGCCGTCGGTGGCGCTGCTCCGCGACTCCGTCGAGCGCATCGTCTCGCAGCTCGGCGAGCGCTGCACGCCGCACAACCCCGACGGCGACGGGCTGCACTGGCAAATCTCCTGCGCCACGGAGACGCTCTTCGCGCTGGGCGCCTTCGAGCCCGCCGACGCGTCGGTGCTCGAGCGCTGGCGCGCCGTGGGACAGACCCTCGCGCAGCTCCAGGCCGACGCCGCCGCCGAGGCGCGCACGCTCCGCGTCGCCGTCTCGGGCTTCGCGGACCACGTGCGCTTCGCGAGCGACCACCCGTGCGCGGACCTCGCCCGCTTCTGGGGGGCGACGGTCCCGCAGGGCACCGACGCGCGCACGCGCAACGCCGCGCTGAGCTTCTGCCGCGCCGCGCGCATGGGCCAGGAGATCGCCTGCGCGACGCTGCCCGCAGGACGCTGCTCGTCGGCGACGCTCGCGGGGCGACCGGGCCTCGCCTTCGCCGTCTTCGGCGGAAGCACCACGGTGCTCGACGACGCTCCGGAGCGCTTCACGACGGCGGTGACGCTCGCCGGCGGCGAGGCCGTGCGCTGCCCCTGCCATCGCCTCGGCGCCGACGAGTACGGCCCTCCGCCGCCGGCGGCGGACGCCCTCGCGGCCTGTCCGACCGGCGACGCGCGGCTCTACGCATGCGACGACGCGCGGCGCGTGGAGCTCGACGTGTGGCTCGACGTCGACCCGCGCCCCGACGCGAACACGTGCGCGCTTCAAGCGGCCGAGCCCAACGCCCGCGCGCTCGTCTGCTACCAGGACGGCTGGCGCGCGCTCTCGCACCAGAGCGCCCTGCCACGCCCGCGCACGAACGTCGTTCGGGACGCCTGCGCGACGCCGAACCCGCGGGCGTGGATCGAGGGTCGCGTACGAACCGACGGACGACCCTGCGCCGCCGAGGTCTCCGTCGCGCGCTGACCTTCGCGGGACGAGCGTGTAGCGTGGGGGTTCCATGAGAGCCCTCGCCGCGCTGCCGTTGCTGCTCCTCGCCGCTTGCTCGAGCGACCCCGCGCCGACCGACGGCGGGCTCGACGCGGCCGCCACCGACGCGTCGCGCTCGGACATCGCGCCGACGGATGCCGGCGCGCCGACGGACACCGGGCCCCGGGTCTACCCGATGCCCGCCGTCGCGAACGCCGTGCCCCCGACGGATCCGCGGTGGGAGGGACAATACACCTGGTTGTATGACTCCTTCGGCGAGGAGCTGCTCGACGGGTATCCACCTGCGGACTTCATGCTCGGGCTGATGCAGTCGGAGCCCGCGGTCTTCGGCAACCAGTTCGCGAGCTTCGGGTTCCTGCCCGACGCGAACGACGAGTTTCCCATCGGCTTCAAGCGCGGCCTCGTTGATCGCACGCGAGTGCACGAGACCTGCGCGGTGTGTCACACGAGCCGGCTCGCGGACGGCCGCCTCTGGTTCGGGGCGCCGGCGACGCAGCTCCAGATTCAACGGTTCATCGTCGAGGTCGATCGTCGATGGGTCGCGGCCGGGCACGCGTCGCACCTCGGCTCCGGCGAGGAGGCGCGGTTGCTCGCGCAAGGTCCGGGGCGCATCGACGCCGACACCGGCGCCGCCATGACGATCCCGACGGACTTTCCGACGTACTACGCGCTGGCGCAGCGGCCGTACCTGAGCATCCTCGGCACGAGCCGCGATCTGCGCGCCGAGGCATTCCTCTCGGTCTACGGAAGCGGCGCCGGCAACCCCGATGACCGGACGGCGCGCACGCCGTTTCCGTCCGATGACGTGCTCCTGCCGTTCATCGCGTTCCTCGGAACGTTCAACGCCCCGGCAGCACCGACGGGCGATGCCGCGCTCGTCGCGCAGGGCCGCACCCTCTTCGCGTCGCAGCACTGCGACACCTGCCACCACCCGAACGACGTCGCGATGAACGGCGTGACCCCGTTCGACGCCGCCGGCGTCGGCGAGCGCTACCCCGGCCAGGACCCGGCGTATCCGCAGGGGCTCGTGGCGACCGATCCGCTGCATTTCCAGCTCGAAGCGGGCAGCGGCAGCGGCGGCGACGCGGGTTTCGACCCGAGCCTGATCACCTTCGTGCAGTTCATCGCGCGGCACCATCTGAGCGTCGGACCCAGCAACGGCTACCGTGTGCCCGACCTGCGCGGCCTCGCGCATACGGCGCCGTACCTCCACAACGGCAGCGTCCCGACGCTCGACGCGCTGCTGCAGCCGCCCGCGATGCGGCCGTCGACGTGGATGCGCGGGACGTTCCCCATCGACACCACGACGCCGGGCAATTCGAACCGCGGGCACAACTTCGGCACGACGCTCTCGGTGTCGGACCGCGCCGCGCTCGTCGCCTACCTTCAGTCGCTCTGACGCGACCTCACAACGACTCGAGATAGACCACGAGGTCGTCGACGTCGGCCGCCGCGAGCTGCGACGTGTGGCCGTGCGTGTCGCCGGCGTTCTGCGTCGTGAGCACGTCGCGCAGCGTCGCCGCGCGCCCGTCGTGAAGGTGCGGTGAACGTGCGTGCACGCCGCGTAGCGACGGCGTGTCGGCCTCGGCGAGCGTCGCATCCGCATCGCTGGTCGCAGGGAGCACCGCGTGGCGCAGACGATCCGGGAGGTCCGGACCGCCATGACAGGTCGCGCAGCCGACATCGGCCCGGGCGAAGAGGGCCTGCCCACGTGCCGCAGCCGCGGATCGCAGCGGCGTGAGCGGACGCGGCGGACGCGGCGGCACCGATGCCATCCACGCCACCATCGCCGCGGTGTCGACGACGAGGCCGTCGCCGCCCATGAGCTCGGCGAGCGTGGTGCGCGTGAGCGCCTCGGCGTCGGTGAAGCCTCCGTCCCAATGAAAGGGCGCGAGCTCCGCGCGCGCTCCCCACGCGGGCGGCGTGCGTCGCAGCTTCCGCGGGACGTTCGTGGTGTGCAGGAACCACGTGAGGCCGTCGTCGCCGCCGTCGGGGTGGCACGTCGCACAGGTCACCACGCCGCTCGGCGTCAGGTGCGTGTTCACCGCGTCGTGGAAGAGCGACCGTCCCGCGAGGAGCTGCGCCGCCGGCGCAAGGGGCCCCAGGTCGCGTCGCAGCGAGCGCGTCGCGTCGCGCGGATCGGTGCGCGCGGGTGCGTCGAGGTCGAGAAGCTCCACGGCGTGGTCGAAGCCCGTGTCGACCCACGCCCTTCGCCCGTCCGGCGCGAGCGCGATGCCCCGCGGACCGCGTCCCGTGCGAAAGGTCGCGAGGCGCGGCACGAACCCCGTGCGCGGGGACCCAGCCTCGCCCGCAGCACAGTCGAGAACGACGACGGTGTCGGTGTAGCGGTTCGCGATCCAGAGGCGTCCCGCGGCCCACGCGAGGGCCGACGGTCCGCTCGCGACGGAGGGGCCTCCGTCGAAGCGCGCATAGCGTCCGCCGCACGCCGCGAGCACCCGCGGCTCGATGCGCGGCGCGTCGTCGTGCACGCTGCCGTAGCCACCGCGATCGGCCGGGAGCGATCGGTCGGCGTCACGTTCGACGCGCTGCCACACGGCGACCGGTGCGCCTCCGAGGGCCATCGCGGCGACGGCGTCGACCTGGCTCGCCGCGACTCCGGGCGTGGTCTCGAGGGCGACGTCGGCGTCGGCTTCGAGCTGCACCGGCGTGTCCAACGCCTCGACGTCGGTGGACGCGCCGAGGCCGAGCAGACGCGCCCTGGACCACGTGCGAAGCCGTCCGGTCCGGGAGGCGGACACGAACACGCGCTCACCAGCCCTCGCAGCCGCCGTCGGTCTCCCTTCGGTGACGACGGTGCGCAGCGTCGCTCCCCTCGCGATGTCGACGATCGCCACGCGCTCGTCCCACGCGCACGCTGCGAGGACGCGGGTCGCGTCGAGGGCGACGACGGCCTGGCTCCCGCCGCACGGGATCGGCACGGCGCTCATGTCGCCGGCGCGCATCACCACTACGGCCGCGCGACGATCGAGCGCGACGACGACCGCGTCGCCGACGAGTACGAGGGCCGATGGGGCGCCGGGTACCGCGAAGGTCTCTCGGACCGCGAGGGTGTCCGCGTCGACGCGCAGCACCCGGTCGTCGTCGGGCGACGTGACCCAGAGCGATGCCCCGTCGGCGGAGCGCGCGATGGACGACGACGCGGACACGTCGACCACCGCGGCGGCGGGCTCCGAGGCGCATCGCAGCAGGGCGAGGACGGCCAGCGCCGCGGCGCCGCGCCTCACTGTCCGGGCGGGAGGAGCAGCGCGAATTCGAGGGTCAGCGTCTGCTGCGCGCACTGCACGTTGTACGAGCCGATGGGGAGCGTCACGGGGTCGCCGGTGTCGGGCGACGCGTTGCCGCCATCCGCGTCGGCGTTGTGGTTCACGTCCATGAACCCGAGGATCTGGTAGGCGCCGGCGCCGAGCTCGCCGGGCAGGTCGAACTCCGGCGACACCGCGGGGTTCGTGAGGTCGACGTCGTCGAAGTGGAACGAGGTGACCGCCTGCGCGCCCGCGTTGGGACCGGTGATGGTGACGTCCTGCGCGCGGTAGACGTCGAACCACACCGGACCGCGCAGCGGGCTGTGCAGGCTCGGGCTCGACCGCACGGTGCTCGACGCGGCGAAGCGCACCCGGACGTGGGAACGCAGCGCCGTGCTGCTGTCCATGTCCGCGCACGAGTTGCTGACCGTCGGGAGCTCCCGCGGCAGCACGAGGTCGCTCTGGATCGGGACGAAGGGCACGTCGCGGAGCGCGTGCGTGGGCGACTCGACGGCGTAGTCGATGCTGAACACGCCGCGCCGGCCGTGCGCGACGACGGTCACCACGCCGCCGCCCGCGGGGTCGTCGTAGTAGAACGGCGCCGTCCACGCCGTCGACGAGCCGTGCGCCGCGGCCTCTTGCGCGTTCATGTCGTCGACGAGGCGAAAGACGTTCTGCTGAAACTGATCGCCAGCGATGTACGACGCCGGGGCGCGCGCGAGGGGCACGCGCCGGCCGTCGACGGTGAGCACCTCGAAGGCCACGTCGACGACCTGGTCCGCGAGGCGCGGCGTCACCGTCAGGCGCAGCCAGTTGTGCGGCTCGAGCTGGAAGTCGTGGAAGTTCTGCGCAGCGCCGGACGTCACGCCGTACGCGCGGTTGGTGAAGAACGCGAACTCGTCGCGCGACAGCTCGAAGGACACCGTGCCCGAGATGGTCTCGAAGGGGTCGCCCTCGAAGGCCGGGCGGTTCACCTGGCCCGGGCGCAGCGACGTGTGCGGGTTCTCCGTCGAGACCGCCATGGACGCGCCGTTCACCGGGTCGTAGGCCGCGACGAGAGTGAGGTGGCCGCCGTTCACCGACGTGGTGTTGAGCTCCAGGTGCCACGGCTGCGTGTCGCGGTGCGACGCGAGGCGCGCGGTGGTCTCCTCGAAGGCGGCGCGCACGGCGTCGAGATACACCGAGGCGTAAGCGAAGGAGAGCGGCACCCGGGCGACGGGCCTGCGCGCCGCGCCCGCTCCGGGCGGGACCATGTCGAGTGCGACGACGACCTGATCCGCGGTGCGCGGGTCGACGTCGGCGGAGAGCAGCAGTCCCGGCTGCAGCGCGAGGTCGTGGTGACCGTGTCCCGCGCGTACGGCGTCGCCGGCGAGGCCGCCGACGAAGGCCGCGAAGGCGTCGGCGGTGATGGGCTTCTCGACGGTAAGGCCCACGTACTCGATGGGCGTCGAGCGAGGACGCAGCACCGGCGTCGTCGAGACCGACGCGTCGAGGCCGCCGTCGGCCGCGGGGGCGGGCGATCCGTTGTCTCCGCAGGATCCGAGGAGGAGCAGCGCCGCAGCGCCGAGAAATCGGGAGGACCGCATGCGCGCGATGAGAGCAGCTTCACCGCCCGCACGCCATCGTCGATGGACGACGCGCGGGCAGTGACGCAGCGCGCAGCGCGTCAGGCGATGGACTCGAAGAGCCCCGCGGCGCCCATGCCGCCGCCGATGCACATGGTCACGATGCCATAGCGCCCGCCGCGACGGCGCAGCTCGTGGAGCAGCGTCGCCGTGAGCTTGGCGCCGGTGCACCCGAGGGGGTGGCCGAGGGCGATGGCGCCGCCGTTCACGTTGAGCTTCTCGTCGGAGATGCCGAGCTCGCGCTTGCAGTAGAGCGACTGCGACGCGAAGGCCTCGTTCATCTCGATGAGGTCGATGTCGGCAAGCGTCAGTCCCGTCTTCGCGAGGAGCTTGCGCACCGCCGGGACCGGTCCGATGCCCATGATGTCCGGCGCGACGCCGGCCACCTGGAACGCGCGGAAATACCCCAGCGGCTTGATGCCGAGGGCCTCGGCGCGGGCCTTGGACATCACCACCGACGCCGCCGCTCCGTCCGACAGCGGCGAGCTGTTGCCCGCGGTGATGGTCCCCGTCGCCGAGAACACGGGACGCAGCGCCCCGAGCTTCTCCGCCGTGGTGTCGGCGCGCACGAATTCGTCCTTCGCGAAGGTGAAGTCGGCGCGGTTGCGCCCCTCGAAGCGCACGGCCTGCACCGGCGCGATCTCGTCGTCGAAGCGCCCCGCGGCCTGCGCCAACGCAGCCTTGCGATGGCTCTCGGCGGCGAAGCGATCTTGCTCGTCGCGCGCCACGCCGAAGCGCTTCGCGACGTTCTCGGCGGTGATGCCCATGGGCGTGTACGAGTTCGGAAAGCGCTCCATGACGTCGGCGCTGACGGAGATCTTGTTCCCCGTCATCGGTACGCTGGTCATGGACTCGACGCCACCGGCGATGACCGTGTCGACGCTCCCGAACGCGACGCGCTCGGCGGCCTGCGCGATGGCCTGGAGGCCGCTCGAGCAGAACCGGTTGATGGTCATCGCGGACGTCTCCTCGGGGAGTCCCCCGAGAAAGCCCACGACGCGGGCGATGTTGAGCCCCTGCTCGCCCTCGGGCATCGCGCATCCGAGGATCAGGTCGTCGACCTCCTTGGGGTCGAGCTGCGGAACCTTCGTCAACAGGTGGCGCACCACCTGCCCGGCGAGGTCGTCGGGGCGGGTGAGAGCCAGCGCGCCCTTGTGCGCGCGACCCACGGCGCTGCGCACGGCAGCTGCGATCACTACGTCGGCCATCGTCGTGTCCTCTCTCAGTTCCGCAAAGGCTTGTTGTTCATAAGGAAGTACTGCATGCGCGCCTGCGTCTTCTCCTCGCCGCAGAGCGAGAGGAACGCCTCGCCCTCGAGCTCGAGGACCCGCGACTCGCTCACCGGCGCGACGGCGCCGTCGATGCCGCCGCAGAGGATGTTCGCGACGTGCAGCGCGACCTTGGCGTCGTGCTCGCTCGCCTGACCGCCCGCCACCAGCGACAGCACCATCATCTTCAGCGTGGCGATGCCGTTCTGCCCCGGGAGCTTGTACTCCCGCGGCGCCGGCGCGTGCCAGCCGCTGCGCGCGAGCCCGAGAGCCCGGTGCTTCGCGTCGTTCAGCAGCCGCGCGCGGTCGAAGGTCACGCCGTCGGTGTGGCGCAGGAAGCCGAGCTGCTTCGCCTCGTCGGCGCTCGTCGCGACCTTCGCGAGGGCGATGTTCTTGAAGACCTCGGTGACGTACGGGTACGCGTCCACCGCGACGCCGTCGGGAATGGACCCGAGCGAGCGCCACAGCAGGTTCATGCACCCGCCGCCGCCGGGCACGAGGCCCATGCCGACCTCGACGAGGCCCGAGTAGGTCTCGGCGAAGGCCTGCACGGAGCCGGCGCCGAGGCACATCTCGAGGCCGCCGCCGAGGGTCATGCCGTGCGCCGCCGCGACGACGGGCACCTTCGCGTACTTCATCCGCTGGTTCGCGGCCTGGAAGCGCGCCGCCAGCGCGCGGATGCTCTCGAAGTCACCGGTGCTCGCCGCCATCGCGACGAGCATCAGGTTCGCGCCGACGGAGAAGTTGTCTCCCTCGTTGAAGAGCACGAGCGCCTCGTAGCGATCCTCGGCGATCTCTACCGCGCGCTCCTGCGCCTCGATGGTGCCGGGGTCGACGCTGTTCATCTTCGACTTCAGCGTGAGCGCCACCGCGCCGTCGCCGATGTCCCAGAGCGCGCCGCCCTCGTTCTCCCACACCGGCGCGTCCTTGCGCACCGAGCGGAACGGGCGCGCGCGCACGTCGCTCTCGCGGGCCTCGTAGGCGCCCTTGAGCGGGTTGTAGACGGCGCCGTCGGCTCGGTACCAGCTCGCGACGCCGGCCTTGCGCATCGCGATCACCGACTCGGGAAGCGCGACGCCGTCGGCGATCATGCGGTCCGTCGTGGCCGCGAAGCCGAGGGCGTCCCAGGTCTCGAAGGGACCGAGGTCCCAGTTGTATCCCCAGCGCATGGCGTCATCGATGGACCACACGTCGTCGCTGATCTCGCCAACGCGCCGCGCCGAGTACGAGAGGCCCCGCGCGAGCACCTTCCACGCGAAGCGCCCCGCGGCGCCGGTGTCCGCCGCGAGCGCGCGAAGCCGGTCGCCCACGTCCTCGACGTCGCGCAGGCTCTTCACGAAGGAGCTGATCTCCTTGGTACTGCGCTTCTCGCGGTACTCGCCGGTGCTGGGATCGAGGGTGAGCACCCCGTCGCCGCCCTTCTTGTAGAAGCCGCCCTTGGTCTTGTCGCCGAGCTGCTTCTTCTCGACCATCGCCTTGATGTAGGCCGGCACCTCGAAGACCGACCGGTCCTCGTCGTCGACGAGCGCGCGGTGGCAGTTCTCGGCGACGTGCACGAACGTATCGAGGCCCACCATGTCGGCCGTGCGGAACGCCGCGCTCTTGGGGCGCCCCATGGGCGTGCCCACGATGGCGTCGACGTCCTCGGGCGTGAGGCCGTCGGTGAGCATCTGGTGGATGCCCGCCATCATGGCGTGCGCGCCGATGCGGTTGCCGATGAAGTTCGTGGTGTCCTTCGCGACGACGACGCCCTTGCCGAGCACGTCGGCGCCGAAGGACTTCACCCGCGCGAACGCCGCCGGGTCCGTGTCGGCGCCGGGCACGAGCTCGAGGAGCTTCATGTAGCGGGGAGGGTTGAAGAAGTGGATCACCATGAAGCGCTTGAGGAACGACTCGCCGCGCCCCTCGAGCATCGCAGCGATGCGCAGCCCCGAGGTGTTCGAGGCGACCAGCGTGTGCGCGCCGGCGAGGGCCTCGAGGCGCGCGAAGAGGGCGCGCTTGATGTCGAGGTTCTCGACCACGGCCTCGATGATCAGGTCACAGCCGCCGACCTTCGCGAGGTCGTCCTCGAAGTTGCCGACGCTCACGAGGCCCGCGCGCGAGGGGTGGAAGAACGCCGCCGGCCGCGCCTTCAGAGCCTTGTCGAGGCCGCCCTGGGCGAAGCGGTTCCGCGCCGCGCGGTCGCCCGCCTCGGCCGCGGTGAGGTTCGGCGGAACGATGTCGAGCAGCAAAGCCTCGATGCCCGCGTTGGCGAGGTGCGCGGCGATGCCCGCGCCCATCACGCCGGCGCCGAGCACCGCAACCCGTCGAATGGGATGACTCATCCGGAAAGCTCCTTCGTGCGTCTTCGCGTGGCGCGGGCGTACGGTGCCGCCAGCACCCGCAGGTTCGAATGCGCGCGGAGTCTATGGGGACCGCACGCGCCCCGCACAAGCGCCGTCGACGCACTGCGCAAAGACCCTCGGTGGCTTGAATTCCCTTGACTTCGGAAATGCGCAAGCCGTCACTTGACGCCACCCGCGAACGGTGGACGCCGCGTTCGGGACAGTGCTAAGGGGTGGCCGAAGCCGTGACGATCCGCGGCTTCGACGGACCTACGGGATCGGGGATCGATTTGGAGAGAGTCTCATGCCGAAGGCCAAGGCGAGCCGCGCGGTGCGCGGAAAGCCCTCAGTAAAAGCGAAGAGCCCCGCGAAGCCCGCGAAGAAGCCCGCATCGGCGCCGAAGGCCGCGAAGCCCGCGAAGAAGCCTGCGAAGAAGGCAGCTCCGTCGCCGAAGGCCGCCAAGCCTGCGAAGGCCGCGAAGTCCGCCGCGGCCAAGGCTCCTGCGAAGTCCGTCGCGAAGGCCGCCCCGCCGGCCAAGGTCGCCGTGGCCGTCGCCGTCGCGGCGCCCGCTGCCGACGCTTCGGGGTCCGTGAAGAAGAAGAAGGTGAAGCGCGGCGCGCCGCCGATGCTCCCGCGTCGCCTCGCCCGCCGCCCGCTGCCGTCGCCTGGCACGCCTCCGCCGCCGCCGAAGGCCACCCAGCCGGGGTCGCTCCACGCACCGGCGCGCGCGCCGGACGGCGCCGAGGGCCTCAAGGTGCGGCTCATGGCCGTCATCAACGACCTGGGCAAGCTCCGCTCGCTCAAGCGCTCGCTGCAGAAGCAGTTCTGGGAGGCCGGCCGCATCCTCTCGGAGCTCTCGCGCCCGGAGCTTTACCAGGCCAAGGGCTACGGGAGCTGGGAGTCCTTCGTGGAGCGCGAGATCGAGCGCGAGCTCGCCATCGGCCGCACCACCGCCGAGGAGCTTCGCCGCGTCGTCGTCGTGTTCCAGCGCGAAGCCGCCGAGGAGCTCGGCTTCGAGCGCCTGCGCCAGGCGCTGAAGATCCTCTACCCCGAGCCGGGCAACACCCCGGTGGGAGCGTCGGTGGCCTGATCCGTCCGTGCTCGCGCTCCTCGTCACCGCGCTCTTCATCCTCCTCAATGGCTTCTTCGTCGCGGCCGAGTTCTCGCTCGTCAAGCTCCGCGCGACGCAGCTCGAGCGCATCGCGCACCGCGACGACCCCGCGGCGCGCACCCTCGTCGACATCTGCCAGCACCTCGACCGCTTCCTCTCCGCGACGCAGCTCGGCATCACCCTCGCCTCCCTCGGCCTCGGCTGGATCGGCGAGCCCGCCATCGCTGCGGTCTTCGAGGGCGCCGCGGCGCGCCTCGGGTTCCGCGCGTCGCCGGCGCTGCACTCGGTGGCCTTCGTCGTCGGCTTCAGCCTGCTGACGGCCTCGCACATCATCTTCGGCGAGCTCGCCCCGAAGCTCCTCGCGATCTCCCACGCGGAGCGCGTCTCGCTGGCCGTCGCGCGTCCGCTGCGGTGGTTCTACTGGGCGACGTGGCCCGCGCTCATGGCCATCAACGGCGGCGCGTCGCTGCTGCTGCGCGCCGTCGGCCACGCGGGCATGCGCGACGCCGAGGGGGCCCTCTCCGAGGAGGAGATCCTCGGGCTCATGACGCAGGCCTACGCCAAGGGACGGCTCTCGCAGCAGAAGCGGCAGCTCCTCGAGCGCATGGCGCGCTTCGTCGAGGGCACTGCGCGGGGCATCATGGTGCCGCGGCTCGACGTGACCTGGCTCGACGTCGACATGCCCGTCGACGCCGCTATCGCGCGCATGCGCGCCTCGGGCTTCACGCGCTATCCCCTCGTCGAGGGCGGCGACCTCGACCGCGTCGCGGGCTACGTGCACTTCAAGGACGTCATCCAGGACTCGAAGACCCCGGCGTCGCTCTGGATGGTGCTCCGCGAGATCCTCGTGGTGCCCGAGAGCAAGGGTCTCTTCGACCTCATGCGCGAGATGCAGAGCAAGCAGCAGCCGATGGCGCTCGTCGTCGACGAGTTCGGCGGCACCAGCGGCGTGCTCACCCTCGAGGACGTGCTCGAGGAGATCGTCGGCGAGATCCGCGACGAGCACGACAAGGAGCACGACTCTCCGACGCTCGAGACCCGCGCCGACGGCGTGGTGGTGGCCGCGGGCCGCGTGACGCTCAACGACCTCGAGTCGCGCGGCGTGAACCTGGGCGCCGCCGACGCCGAGACCCTCGCGGGCGCCGTGGTGGAGCGTCTCGGGCGCCTCGCGCGGGCCGGCGACGTGGTGGTGTTCGACCACTGGGAGGCGCGCATCGACCAGGTGCGCCGCCGCCGCGTGGAGCGGGTGATCCTCAAGCCCCGGCCGTCGTCGCAGCGCCCCGGCGGCGCCTGACGTCAGTCCCGCGGGCGCGCGTCGTCGGCGACGTCGCGGGCGGTCTCTTCGAGGGGCACGGGCTCGCCGCGTCCGCCGACGAGCCACGCCTCGTCGGTGGTGCGCACGTCGACGTGCACGAAGTTGCCGCGCGTCGAGAGCCCGCAGCCCATGCCGTGGATGGTCTGGCAGAACTCCCACACCGCGCGCAGCGGGATGCCCTCGACGCGGAGGTCGACGGCGTAGCCGAGGGCGTGGCGGTTGCGCGGTGCGTCGCTGCTCCCGCGGTGCGGACGGAACCCGGACACCACGGTGATCGTGCGGCCGCCGAAGCGGCTGCTCAGCATCGGGAACACCCGCAGCAACCGCGGATGGACGATGTGCACGGCGCCGTCCCGGGACTGCATCCAGCGCTCGACGCGGCGGCGCAGGGCCGGCCCCGAGGCGTTGAAGTTGGCTGTCGTCTCGGCCCCGTCGCGCGCGCGGACCATGGTCACGACGCCCGCGCGGTGCACGTTGCCGTCGTCGTCGCGAGCGCTCTCGTCGCGCGTCGGCAGCGTGCGCAGCGTCTCCTCGGGAACACCCTCGGGGAGCCGCAGCCGTCGCCCCACGGCGAGGCGGTACGGCGGCGCGATGGAGTTGATGGCCGTGAGCTCGCGCACCGGCACCTCGAGCTGCGTCGCGATGCGCTGCACCGAGTCGCCGGGGCGCACGATGTACACTCGGTCGCGAGCGCGCACCGGTCCTTGCGCGGACCTCGGGGCGCGCGCCTGGGCGCCCACGGCGGGTGCGAGGCCCAGCAGCGCGGCGAAGATCGCGAAGGCAGACCGTCCCATCGCCGCGCTCAGCCCTTGCGGTCGTCGCTCGGGTCCGCGGGGCGCACCGTGATCCGGTCGTCGTTGCGCAGCCCGCGCTTGAAATTGCGCATGAACCCGCCGAGCGCGTCGCCGATGGCGTTCACCTTGGAGCCCCCGAACACCACGGCGCACAGGATCAGGATGAACAGGATCTCGCCGGTACCGGGGAGGCGCATGGCGGGGCTTTCGCACGCTGCGACGGCGCGCGCAAGCCGTGGCGGACGCCCCTGGAATTGCTGGTCCGCGGCGAATTCGCGTATCTGTGGGCGCCATGCGGCTCTATCTCCTGCGGCACGGCGACGCGGTGGACGCTTCGCGGAGCACCCCCGACGCGCACCGTTGGCTCACCGCGCGCGGCCGCGACGAGACGCTGCGCACCGCCGAGCACCTGCGCACGCTTGCCGCCCCCGTGGCCGTGCTGACGTCGCCGCTCGTTCGCGCCGTGCAGACCGCGGAGATCGTGCACGCCGTGGGCGCGCGCAAGGACCCGCCGACGGTCTTCGCCGCGCTGGCCACCGGAGCCCTGGGCGAGATCGTCGAGCGGGTGGAGGACGCTGCGCACGAGGTGCTGCTGCTCGTCGGCCACGAGCCCACGCTCTCGGCGCTGGCGCGGCGGCTCTGCGGCACCGACACCCCGTCGGGGCTCGAGAAGTCGTCGCTGGTGGTGCTGCGCCGCGACGACGGAGCGTGGAGCCTCGAGGACGTCTTCGTGCCGCGCGCCGCGTCCGGGGCGGCACTGGGCGGGGGGCGTCGGTGAGCGATCGACGTTCTCCGTCGCTGGCCGAGCGCTGGGTCAACGCCGCGGGGGCCTGGGTCGACCGCACCGCCGTGGACCTCGCGCTGGACCTCGGCCGTCGTCCGGGTCGCGAGAAGCCCGATCCCGAGCAGCAGCTCCGGCAGCTCGCGCGCGTGGCCGAGGCCTACGGCGACGCGGCGTATGTCACGAACCCCGACGCGTTCTTCGTTCCGCCCGCGGCCCCTCGCGTACGGCGCGCGTCGGTGCGCTCGCTCCCCGACGGTGGCGCGGTCGAGGACCTCTCGTTTCCGAGCTCGTTCGTGCCGGTGCACCCGTTCCCCCGGGACGAGTACCTCGCCTTCGAGGCGAACCGCGTGGCGCACGCGCGGCGCTGGCGGCACCCGACCCCACGGCCCGCGGTGGTGTGCATCCACGGATACCTCGGCGGCAACTTGTCCTTCGAGGAGATCTCCTTCGAGGCGATGCGGCTCTACGGATGGGGCCTCGACGTGCTCGTGGCGGTGCTTCCGTTCCATGGGCTGCGCGCGCCGCCGGGGCGCCGCGGGATGTTCCCTGGATCGAACCCGTGGCGCGCCGTCGAGGGCTTCGCGCAGTCCATCGGCGACCTGCGGGCATGGAGCGCGTGGCTTCGCGGCGAGGGCTCGTCGGCGGTGGGCGCCTTCGGCATGTCCCTCGGCGGATACACCACGGGGCTCTGGGCCACGGTGGACCCGACGGTCGACTTCGCCGCCATGATGATCCCGCTCGCGAGCATCGGAGACGCGTACCTCGAGCATCGTGCGGGACGCGCCGACGCCGTGCCCGACTGGGTTCCCCGGCGCATCGACCAGGCCCTGGCGGTGGTCTCGCCGTTCGCGCGGGCGTCGAAGGTCGCTCCTTCGCGCGCGCTCGTGCTCGCCGCAGCCAACGACCGCATCACCCCCCGGGGCCACGCCGAGCGCCTCCGCGCACATTTCGACGCCCGCCTCGACACCTTCGCCGGCGGCCATTTGCTGCAGCTCGGGCGTCGTCGGGCCTTCGCGACGCTGCGGGAGTTCCTCGGCGACGCCCAGATCCTCCCTCCGGCCCGCTGAATTCCCCCGACGCGGTGCGTCCTTGCGCTCGCGGCGTCTCCGTGGCGCCATCCCCCCGGTGATGTTCGCGCTGCTTACCCCGCGTACGGCCCTCGACCGGTTGGGCACCCACCTCCGCAACGGCGACGGCGATCGGCCCGCAACGGCGTTGTTCCGCCTCGCCCCGACGCTTTCCGCGGGCCATGAAGTCGCGGTGTTCGCCGGCCTCGACCGGGTGCTCCGCTACCTGTCGGCGCTGCGCGTCACCGACTCCGAGGTCGCCTGGCTCCGGAGCCGCCCCGCACTTCGTGAAGTGCTCACCGAAGCGGTCGAGGGCTTCCTGCGGGATTTCCGCTGGCGCGGCGACGTCGACGCTCTCCCCGAGGGATCCGTCGCGCCGCCCGGAGCGCCGGTGCTGCGCCTCGCCGGGAGCGCGGCCGAGGTGGGATGGGTCGTGTCCTTCGTCCTCGCCGCCGTCGCTTCGGAGACCTCCGTGGCCACCGCCGCCGCGCACGCCGTGGCGTCGCACCGAGGGGCCTCGGTCGTCGAAGACTCCCTCGGCGTCGTCGATCCGGCGAGCGCTGCCCACGTGGCGCGCGCTGCCTGGGTCGGAGGCTGCGCCGGCTCCACCCTCGAGCAGGCGGGGTTCACCTTCGGGGTCCCGGTGCTCTCGCCGGGCACCGACGCGCGCTTCGTCTTCGCGCCTCCCGTCGGCCCCTTCGTCCACCACCACGACGACGACGACGCGCCGGCGCCCGAGACGTTCCGCGCGTGGATGCGCCGCGGCAAGTTCGTCGCCGACCTCGCGTCGCTCGAGACGGCCGCGCACGACGCCCGGGAGCGCGCCGCGTACGCCCTCGCCCACCTCGTCGACGAGCGCCGCTGGTCACTTCGCTGATCGGTCGCTGGGGGACCGGTGTCCTCCGGCGGCCGCAGCGATTTCCATGAATTTGGAACGTATCGTGCGCGGCACGGTTGGTGGATCATCGTCGGCCATGGCGTGCACCTGGATCCGACGAGGCGCGTTGATGGCGGTGGCTGCGGGCGCCGCGGCGTGCACCGCGAACCCCGACGACGTGAACTTCGACGCGCCGATGGGCTGGACGGCGGAGTCCATCACCTCGGCGTGTACGCGCGATGCGATCCTCGCCGGCACCCCGGCGAACCGGCGCGCCATCGTCGAGCGCGCGCTCGCCTGGGTCGACCAGGGAGTGCCCTACTCGCAGACGCCGCAGCCGCGCGAGGCGGGCTACCGAACCGACTGCTCGGGCCTCGTCTCGATGGCGTGGCAGCTCCCGGCGCCGGGCCACACCACGTACTCCTTCGCCGGCGGTCCTTGGGACGACCACGTGTCGCACCGCATCGACTGGAGCGAGCTGGCTCCCGGTGACGCGCTCAACAGCCCGCAGCACCACATCATGCTGTTCGCGGGGTGGCTCGACGAGAACCGCACGCGGTTCTGCACCATCGAGGAGTACAACTGGGGCCACCCCGCGACGATCCTGCACCACTCGATCTACGACGGCGCCGAGGGGTCCGACGTGCGCCACGCGTTTCTTCCCGTGCGCCTCGACGCCGCGCCGGCGCCCTCGCCCGCACCGTCGACCCCCGCCACGGGGGGAACGGGGAGCACGCCGGCCGCCGCGCAGTGCTTCTCGAACACCCTCGGTCGCTGGATGCCGGACCATGCGTGCGTCGAGAGCCGCTTCGATCGGGCCTGGTATCAATGCGTGGGCGGGGTGTGGCGCGTCGGGCACGGCAGCTACGGCGCATGCACATCGGACAGCGCGCTGGCCGCCCCCACGGGCACGGCGACGTGCTTCTCGGGCACCCTCGGGCACTCCGTGGCCGACGCGACGTGCCTGCAGAGCCGCTTCGACGGCGCCTGGTACCAGTGCACCGACTCCGGCTGGGTCATCGACGCCGCGATCCCGTCGACACGGCGCGGTCCCATCGGCGCGTGCGCGACGATCGTGCCGCTGCACTGACGCCGCGGGTCAGGCCTTCTTCGGGATCACCACGATGGGCTTGAGCACGGCCTTGCCGTCCTTGATCGTGACGTCGAGGCGCACGTCGGCGCCCTGGTACTTCGCCGCGAGCTTCGGCAGCGTGGCCCGTGCCTGCGCGGCGATGGTCTCGTAGCGCACGTCGGTGTTCTCGCCGGTCGTGCGCCGCGCCTCGACGAAGCGCTGGTGAAGCGCGCGAAGCTGCGGATCCTCGGGCTCCTTGGCGGGCATCGGCGGCCGCGGGGCCACGGTCCTCGCCGGCGGCAGCGAGGCGGCAGGACGCGCCAGGGGACGCGGCGCGAGGGACGGCGACGGGGCCACGGGGTTCGCCGGCGACGACCCCGCGGGGCGCGCCGGGGCGGGCATGGACCGCGGGAGCGTGGGGTTCGTCGGCGACGACCCCAGGGGACGCGCTGGGGCAGGCATGGAGCGCGGCGCCGCGGCCGGCGACCCGGGCGACGCAGCGCCGGTGGGGACCATCGACGGCGCCCGCAGCGAGCGCATCGGCGAGGTCGTCGGGACCGGCGCGGGCGTGGGGGCCGGCACCGGAACCGGCGCGGGAGCGGGCTCGCGCACCGGAGGGAGCTCGATGGCCTCCACGGCGTGGTTCTCCGAGGCGTCCTCGAGGTCGTCGGCGGACAGCTCGAACTCCGGACCGGCGTCGTCCGTCGGCGCATCGGCCTGCGGGCGGTCACCGGCGTCGAGGCGCTGCGCCAGGCGCTTGGCGCGGATCACGTCGCGCCGGTAGGTGCCCTCCTCGATCTTGCGGATCGTGCGGCCCCAGTGGGTCTGCAGCGACGTGAACCGCTGCACGAGGGTGTTGAAGCGGAACCGCAGCCCGGAGTTCCGCATCTGCTCCTTGTGGAGCGCCGCGAAGCGCCGGTCGACGTCCTTGCGCTGCACGAAGGGCACCATCTTCTCGATGCCCGTGAAGTACTGCTCATACTTGATGCGCAGCCGCTCGAGGCGGGTCTCGAGCTCCTCGAGCTCGCGCTGGATCTCCTGCGGCGTCACGGGGTGCGCTCCTTCTCCACGGTCTTCACAGGGGCGTGACGACGAGGTTGTCGAAGTGCACGAGCGCGTCCCAGTCGTTGAACGCGAAGTACTCGTGGCCCGGGCCCGCCAGCGGGTACGGATCGTCCCACTCGAGCATCGGGCTGCCGTCGAGGAGCCATCGCAGCATGCGGTCCCGGCGCTCGACGGTGAAGTGGTAGTGCTTGCCGATCTCCACCGGCGGGCCCACGCGCTGCCGTCGGTCGGGGGCGTGCTCGTCCATGCGCGCGATGACGTTGTAGCGGTTGAACCAGCCGCCGAAGATCACCACGTAGCTCGTCGCGGTGTACGACGCCTGGCGCGCGTACGAGGTGCCGTCGCCGTAGACCTCGCACTTGAGGTCCCCCGCCGGCGACTCGCTCCACGCGTCGAACTCGATGCGGGCGTTGCGCGGCAACCGGCGCTTCAGCCACAGCGGATGGTTGCGCGCGCCCTGCCCCCGCACGGCGCCGCCCTCGATGCGCCACCCGTCGCCGGTGACGTTCCAGTCCGCCCCGAGCTCGGCGCGCTCGAAGTGGTCCTCGAAGCGCTGGCGCATGGCCGGCGAGCGGGGCTCGGTGCACCCCGCCGCGAGCAGCGCCACGCCACCGCCCACGGACGCCACGGCGCCCGCGAGCGGGATGATCCATCGCAGGTTCCTCTGACCCATCGACGCGATGCTATCACAGCCGTCGCGGGCCCCCGCCCGTTGAACAATTCCGCCCGCTGGTGTGTCCTAGCAGGCCATGAACCGACGCTTCACCGCCTCGTCGCTGCTCCTCGCCGCCGCCCTCACCGCCGCCCAGCCGTCGCTGGCCATGGTGGGCACCGAAGCCCCGGAATTCACGCTCCCTTGCGCCGCCGGCGGCCCCACCCGCGGGCGCTTTCGCCTCGCCGACTCGCTGCACAACAAGCCCGTGGTGGTGCTGTTCTGGGCGACGTGGTGCCAGCCCTGCATGCAGGAGCTGCCCGTGTACCAGGCCCTCTATCAACGCTACGGCGGCCGCCTGCAGGTCGTCGCCGTGAGCATGGACGGCCCCGACAGCGTCGCCGAGGCGGGCGCCGCCGCGCGTCGTGTGGGCATCACGTTCCCGGTCGTCACGGACCTCGAGACGCAGGTCATCAGCGTCTACAACCCGCGCCGCGCGGCGCCGTTCTCCGTGTGGATCGGTCGCGACGGGGTCATCACCCGCGAGCACGAGGGGTTCTCGATGTCGGAGCAGCCGGCCATCGAGAGCGGCATCGCCGAGCTCATGAACCGCCACTGACGGCGGCGCGCTGGAAGAGAAGTGCGAGGCCCTCGCGCGCTGCATGGCGCCCGGGGGCCTTCGTGCAGGCGAGGAAGATCAGCCGCTGGAGTCGTCCGAGGCAGCCGCGCCGGCGCTGGAGGCCGGGGTGTCGCCGAGGGCGCGGAGCTCGTCGCGGGCACGGCGGCCCACGTCGTTCCAGTCGGCCTGGTGGTGCCGCGCGAGGCCGTACACGTGGCCCGGGCGGTGCTCGCTCACGATGGCCGTCAGCGAGCGCATGATCTTGGCGGCGATGTCGTTGTCCTCGGGGTCCGAGATGCGGGGCTGGAGCACGCGGGTCTCGGCGGTGACGGCCTCGATCTTGAGGCGGAGCAGCGTCGGGTCCATGCCCGGCGCGTCGTTGCTGATCACGCGGACCTCTTCGCGCAGGCGCTCGAGGGGCTGGCGGACGCCCGGGTCGTTGCCGCGGTTCTCGCCGCGGTAGGCCTGCGCCTCGGGGCGGAAATCCCGCGGAAACACCGACTCGCGGGGAAAGCGCGACTCGCGCGGCAGGCCCGGGTCGCGCGGCAGGCGGCTGTCGCGGCGCTCGTTGAAATCACGCGCCGGCCGGCGGTCGCCGCCGCCGAAGTCGTCGCGGCCCCGGGAGTGGCCCTGCGACGCGCCGAGCACGTCGTCGATGCGGGCGGCGGCATCGCGGAACATGTCACGCAACGAGGCAAGCAGCTCACGAACATCACGGTCGGAAGAATTACGGTCCATGGAATGAAATCCTCGGTAGGGGGTGCGCCGCGACGCGGCGCAGGCAAATGCAGAGCGGTGGCTTCTACCCGCTCGCGCGCAACGGGCGCAAGCGTGACGCTGCGCAGTCGCTGCGTGATGTGGTTGGCAGCGCGAGCGTAGCCGTGCAGAATGTTCGCTCCCCGCTTCCCCACCGCCTGAAGGAACCCCTCGCAGCATGCGCACGCCCTTCCGTACGTCGCCCCTTCGCCCCGTGATGCTCCTGACGGCCTTCGCGGCCGCCGCTTGTTCGTCGGGCACGACGCCGGGGCCGACCCCGACGGACGCCGGCGCCGCGACGGACCGCGGTACCTCCGCCACGGACACGGGCACGCCCGCCGACACCGGGTCGAGCACCCGCGACGCCGGGTCGACGCCGGCGCACGTCGCGGTGACGACGTACCAGTTCGACCGCGGGCGGTCCGGCGCGAACCGCAGCGAGACGCGGCTGACCCCGGCGAGCGTGCGGGCGGGCTTCGCGCGGTCCACCGCCTTCGCGCCGACGCTGGACGGCGAGGTGTACGCGCAGCCGCTGTACCTCCCGGCGCTCACGGTCAACGGCGCGGCGCACGACGTGCTCTTCGTCGCGACGCAGAACAACACCATGTACGCGCTCGACGCTGCCGACGGCTCGGAGCTTTGGCACTCGTCGCTGGGCATGGCGGTGCCGCGCACGATGCAGCAGTGCGGGAACATCAGCACCATCGGCGTGGTGAGCACCGGCGTCATCGACGCCGCGACGAACACGCTGTACGCGGTGTCTTTCACGCGCGACAGCGGGCTGCACTTCAAGCTCAACGCCCTCGACGCGACGACGGGCATGCAGCGCAGCGGCTACCCTGTGAACATCGCGCCGCCCGCGGCGGGATCGTCGACCTTCGACGCGACCACCACGGGCCAGCGCGGCGCGCTCACCTTCGACAGCGGCCGGGTCTACATCCCCTTCGGCGGGCTCTACGGCGACTGCGGCATCTACCACGGCTGGATCGTCGGCATCGACGCGGCGAGCCCGTCATCGCAGACGTCCTTCGCGACGCCGGGCCGCGGCTCGGGCATCTGGGCGCCCGGCGGCGCGGCGATGGACGAGACCGGGCGGCTCTACGTCGCCACGGGCAACAGCACCCCGCTCGGCGGGTCGACGCCGGGCTCCATGGGCGAGCGCGTGATCCGCTTGCAGGGCGGCGCGACGGGCCCCACCGCGGGCAC
>CAIMWA010000265.1 GCA_903845045.1 uncultured delta proteobacterium
AGCGCGTGCTTGCGGTCGCCGCGTACATCACTACGTTGCGCGACACGAACGTCCCCGGCGGCAAGGCGCCGCAGGGCGAAGTCCCGACGGCCTGACGTCGCCCCCCCCCCCAATGTCCAGACACCTCCCCATCGCAGACCACGGCGGCTCGATCCAGAAGGACGGCCGCAGGGTGATGATCCACCCCGCAGACGTCGACGGTCGCTTCTTCCGCGCCCGCTGGGGTGTCTTCATCGTGCTCCTCGGCGTGTACCTGGCGGTGCCGTGGATCACCATCGGCGGCCACCCCGCGGTGCTCCTGGACATCGTCGGTCGTCGCTTCTTCCTCTTTGGACACGTCTTCAACTCCCAAGACGCCTTCCTCGCGTTCTTCTTGCTGACGGGCATCGGCTTCGGCCTCATCGCGATGACGGCCGTCGCGGGCCGTCTCTGGTGCGGCTGGGCGTGCCCGCAGACGGTGTTCATGGAGGGGGTGTTCCGCCCGCTCCAGCGCATCATCGAGGGCCCCGCGGCGCATCGCATCAAGCGCGAGGCCAAGGGCTGGGACGCCGAGCGCGTCGCCCGCCGGGCGCTGCTCTGGTCCATCTACCTGGTGCTGGCCGCGGCGTTCTCGCACGTGTTCCTCGGCTACTTCACGCCGGTTCGGGGGCTCTTGGCGATGATCCGCCAGGGGCCGTCGGCGAGCCCCGAGGCCTTCGCATGGACCACCGCCATGACCGCGGTGACGTTCTTCAACTTCGCTTGGTTTCGCGAGCAGGTCTGCGTCGCCATCTGCCCCTACGGCCGGCTCCAGTCGGTGCTCACGGACCCGGACTCGCTGGTCATCGGCTACGACCGCCCCCGCGGCGAGCCGCGCGCCAAGGGCAAGGAGAAGGCCGCCGGCGCCGGCGACTGCGTCGACTGCGACCGCTGCGTCGCCGTGTGCCCGACGGGCATCGACATCCGCAACGGGCTCCAGCTCGACTGCGTGGCGTGCTCGCGCTGCATCGACGCCTGCGACGACGTCATGGACCGCCTCGGACGCCCGCGCGGCCTCGTGCGCTACGACTCGCAGCACGGTCTCGAGCACAAGCCCCGGCGGGTGCTGCGTCCGCGCCTCGCGCTCTACGCGGTGCTCGGGACCGCGGGGCTCATCGCCGCGACGGTGGCGTTCCAGAGCCACAAGCCCTTCGAGGCCAACCTGCTTCGCATCGCGGGCATGCCCTACGTCGTCGAGCGCGGCGAGGTGCGCAACGCCTTCAACATCCACGTCATCAACAAGCAGAGCCGCCGCATCACCTTCGCCATCGAGCCCGTCACCGGCGCGCCGTTCACCTTCGTGATCCCCACCCGCGAGGTCGCCCTCGATCCCCTCGCGGGCACGCAGATCCCGGTGTTCGCGGTGGTCCCGGCGAACGACTTCCACGGCGACACCCGCGTCGAGCTGCGCGTTCGCGCCGTCGGCGACGACACCATCCCGCCGCGGCGCATCGACGCCCCCTTTCTCGGCCCAGCACGCTAGCGCCTTCCCGCGCGAGCAGAAACGTGGCGTCATGCGCCTCGCCCCGGTGTCCGACGAAGCCAGCACGACCTCCGACCGGATGGCGCGCGCCAGCGTGGCGGTGGGCATCGCCGTGCTCGGGCTCAAGATCGCCGCGTGGCGGCTGACGGGCTCCGTCGCGCTGCTCTCCGACGCCCTCGAATCCATCGTGAACGTCGTGGCGTCGGGGGCGATGCTCGTCGCCCTGCGAGTCGCGCGGCGCCCGGCGGACGTCGACCACCCCTATGGGCACGGCAAGGCCGAGTACCTCTCGGCGGTGCTCGAGGGCACGCTCATCCTCGTCGCGTCGGTGCTCTCCATCCGCGCCGCCAGCGAGCGCCTCTTCGCGCCGCGCGCACTCGAGGGCTTCGGCGCCGGCATGGCGGTCTCGCTCCTCGCCACGGCCCTCAACGGACTCCTGTCCTGGCAGCTCATCGCGGCGGGACGAAAGCACCGCTCGCCCGCGCTCTCCGCCGACGGCCGCCACGTGCTCTCCGACGTCGTCACCTCCGGCGGGGTGCTGCTCGGCATCGGGCTGGCGAAGGCGACGGGTTGGTGGCGCCTCGACCCGATCCTCGCGTGCGTCGTGGCCGTCAACATCCTCTGGATGGGCTGGCGGCTCATCCGCGAGTCCGTCGGCGGGCTCATGGACGAGGTCCTCGACGACGCCGAGGTGGCCAAGGCACGGGGCATCGCCGAGCGCGTCGCTCGCGAGGGTGGAGCCATCTCCGTCGAGGCGTTTCGCCTGCGGCGCTCGGGGCGCGCGGCGCACTGCGACCTCAAGGTGCGCGTGCCGGGGACCATGGCCGTGCGCGACGCCCACGCCATCTGCGACCACATCGAGGGCGCCCTCGTCGCCTGGGACGAGCGCGTCGACGTCATCGTGCACGTCGAGCCCGACGGTGCGACGTAGCCCCGCGGCAGGTCACTCCGGGCGAGGGCGCCGCACCACGGCGACGGTGCGGTCGATGTGGTTCACCACGCGCGTCGTGTTGGTGCCCGTCACCGCGTCGAGGAGCCGGTGGTCGTGGGCGCCGAGGACCACCAGCGCCACGTCCTCCTCCTTGGCGACGTCGCAGATCACGCGCCACGGCGCGCCGACGTCGACGCGAATGCGCGCGACGATGTCGTTCGGGATCTCGGCGAGGGCCACGGTGAGCTCCGTGCGCGCGTTGCGCTCGGCGAGCTCGGCGAGGGTCTCGGGAGTCTTCGCGAACACCTCCACCGGGAGCTCCGGCGGCGGCAGGATCGCCCGGAGCAGCACGATCTCGGCGCGCATCCACCGCGCGTGCGCGATGCCGGCGGAGAGCACCGCGTCGGCGATGGGCGTCGCATCCAGGGCCACGAGAATCTTCGGCATCGTCACTTCTCCTGCGGGTGGGACCGCGGGCGCACCCCGCGCGCTCCGAGCCTACGCCCGATCGCTTCCGCCGATGACACGGACTCGCGCAGCGCTTGCGCGGCTCCGCGCAAGGATCACACCTGGAAGCCGTCGGCGCGCGCGATCCAGCGCAGCACGTCGACAGCGGTGAGGAGCCCCCCGACGCTCCCGTCGGCCATCACCACCGGGAGGGCGCCGATGCCCTCCACGGCCATGAGCGCGGCGGCGCGGCTGAGCTCGGTCTCCTCGAGCACCGCGAAGACCACCGGGGTCATGACGTCGGCCGCGGTGAAGCCCTCGCGCGCCTTCGCGGGAGCCTCGCCGGCGCCGCGCCGCGCTGGGCGCGACGGGGTGCGCAGCAGGTCGCCCTTGGTGACGAAGCCGCGGGGGTGGCCGGCGCGGTCGACGACGGGAACGCCGCTCACACCGGGCTCCGAGAGCAGCGCGTGGAGGCGCGAGATCGGGGCGTCCTCGGTGACGCACGCGACGTCCCGGGACATGACGGCGTGCACCTTGGCGCGCAGCGTGGCGCTGCCCTCGGTGGTCGTCTGCGCCGGCGCCGGCACGCACGTCACGACGCCGTCCCGCTCGTCGCTGGGAAGCTGGAGGCCGGTGCACCGCGGGCAGGCGCTGCAGTGCGCCAGCTCGACGCTCGCACCCCGGTTCACGCAGTACACCGACAGCCGCCGCGCAGCGGTGCCGTCCGCAGCGAACGTCGTTCGAACGCCGATGCGCTGTCCTCCCTCGTGGGTCGCCATGTCGCGGTCTCCTCGCCAGAAGGTCGATCATCAGCACCCAGCGTGCCGCTGGCTTCGCGCCCCTCGCAGCGTCGCCGGCTTGCGGCGCCCGGCACGCCGCACGCACCCTCTTCGCCCATGGAGATCGAATTCGTCGGCGCCGCGCAGACCGTCACGGGATCGATGCACCTCGTGCGCACGCCGCACGCCACGGTGCTCCTCGACTGCGGGCTGTTCCAGGGG
>CAIMWA010000266.1 GCA_903845045.1 uncultured delta proteobacterium
AAGACGCCCCGCTGTACGATGTGGATTACCCTGCCGCGCTCGCGCAGCGCGACCTCGTCTGGGACGCGGTGCCGGCGGATTGGTGGTCCGGCGCCTTCGTGGGCAACGGCGGCGCGGGCGCGATGATCTACGGCGACGGCGACCACGCCCTGCACTTCGAGCTTGGCCACACCGACGTGTGGGACCACCAACCCGAAGGCGGCCTCGGGGCCATGCGCGCCGGCAAGACGCGGCTCCTCATCGGGGGCCTCGCGCTGCACACCCGCGGCGCCATCGTCTCCGCTGACGCGCGCCTCGATCTCTGGAACGGCGAGGCCCGCGGCTCCATCACCACCACCGACGGAACGCTCCGCTGGCGGGCCTTTACACACCATGGCCAGGACCTCATCGCCATCGAGCTCTTCACCACCGGTGCCGAGAGCGGGGCGACGTGGTCCTTCGATGCGGCGCCGGCGCGGTCGCCGTGGGGCAACGACCCGCCACGCCCCAACGCACCAGCGGTGATCACCGTGGAGGTCGTCGGCGGCCGCACGCTGCACGCCGCCACGCAGACCCTCGTCGCCGGGGGTGGATACAGCACCGTCTACGCCGAGAACGCGGTGAGCGCGGACCATCGCGTGATGCTCGCCGCCATCGCCTGGGACCCGGCGGGCACGTCGGCGCACGACCGCGCCACGGCGCTCGTCACGCAGGGCCACGCCACAGGCATCGGCGCGCTCGGCACGACCCACCGCGCAGGGTGGAACGCGTTCTATCCGCAGAGCCATCTCGAGATCCCCGACGCCGCCCTCGACCGCTTCTGGTGGCAGCAGATGTACAAGCTCGGGTCGGCCACGCGCGCCGACCGCGCGGTGTACGACCTCCTCGGTCCGTGGCTGCGCACCACCCGCTGGCCCGGCCTCTGGTGGAACCTCAACGTGCAGATGGCCTATTGGCCCGTGTACGCGTCGAACCACCTCGACCTCGGCGAGTCGCTCACGCGCTCCCTCGACCGCGCCCGCCGCAGCGGAGCCCTCGCCGAGAACGAGCCCGTGGAGGCCTTTCGCGTCGACTCCGGAGCCCTCGCGACGACGTCGACGCCCGACATGCGCAGCGCGTATCCGCTCATCGAGCACTGCGACCTGCTCTGGAGCGTGCACAACGCGTGGCTCCAGTACCGCTACTCCATGGACGACGTCATGCTGCGCACGCAGCTCGTTCCTTCGTTGAAGCAGGCCGTGGCGTACTACCTTCATCGATTGACCGACGCGCCGGTGCCGGGGCGCCTCAACATCCCCGTGGCGCGCTCTCCCGAGTACGACGTCATGGGGCCCAATCCGACCATCGACGTCGCGCTGCTGCGCTGGGGCCTCGGAGCGTTGATCGATGCCGACACGCGCCTCGCCCTCCACGACCCCGACCGCGCGCGCTGGGAGGACACCCTTCGCCGCCTCGTCGACCTGCCTGCCGACGACACCGGGCTGCTCATCGCCACCGGTGTTCCGCTCGGGCACACGCACCGCGAGCCGGCGCACCTCATGCCCATCTACCCGCTGCACGTGCTCTCCTGGGACGACCCCGCGCATCGCGCGCTCATCGCGCGCTCCGTGGGCCGATGGACCCGCGACCCCACCGTCGGCATCAACGCCAACGCCACCGATCGATCGGGCTACAGCTTCGCCTGGGCCGCCTCGCTCTTCGCGAGCATGGGCCGCGGCGACGACGCCCTCGAATCGCTGCACACGGCCATCGGAACGCTCACCGCCGACACCGGCGTCACGCCCAATACGTTCTACCGGGACGGCGGCCACGCCACCAGCGAGACGCCCATGGGCGTCGCGGCGGCCATTCAAGAGTTGTTGCTCCAGAGCTGGGGCGGGCGGCTGCGGGTCTTTCCCGCGGTGCCGACGGCGTGGCGCGACGCGCGGTTTCGGGACCTCCGCGGCGAGGGGGCCTTTCTCGTGAGCGCCGTGCGCCAGGAAGGCGTCACCCGGTCCGTGCGCATCGCCTCCCTCGCGGGCGAGCCGTGCCGTGTCGTGAGCGACCTCCCGTGGCCGTGGCACGCCGATGGAGCGCGCGTCTTTCATGTCACCCGCGACGCTGGCGGCGTGGTGACCGTCGATCTTCAACGCGGGGAGACCGTGGTCTTCACCCATGCCATGCTCGATGTGTCCGAAGCCGAAGCAGGAGTCGACCTTGGCCTCACCCCCGTTCATGCCACCGGCGGTTGCACCACCGGCCCCGCGCGCCCGCAGGGCCTCGGCGTCCTCGTCGCGCTGGGCCTCCTTGGCCTTCGCGGCCGCCGTCGGATGCTCCGACGCGAGCGGCCCCGCGCGCCCGGCCGGTAGCCTCGACGCGGGCTTCGGCGCCGAGGTGCTCACGGCCGCGGACGTGCCGCCGTCGGGCCGCCTCGCGCGAAGGGCGCCGCAGTGCGCCGCCACGCCGCCAGGATCCTCGCCGGTGGACTACGGTCGCCGGGAGCTCGCGGCCGCGCTCGCGCAGGCCGGCGTGACGTCGACGGTACTCGTCACCACCGTGGACGATGCCGCGACCGCAGCGGCCCTCGCCGCGGCCTCCATCACGGTGAGCCCCGCAAGCGGGGCGTTTGCGATGTTCGATGACGTCTCGGGGGCGCGGCGCGTCGCGGGTCGTGATGCCGTCGGTGCGATGTACGGAGCCTTCGAGCTCGCCGAGAGCGTGCGTCGCGACGCGGCCCTCGCACCGCTGGCGGCGCCCGTCGTTCGCACACCCGCGACGGAGGTGCGCGCGGCCAACCTTTTCTTGTCGCTGCCGGCGCCGGGCGAACGCGGGTGGTGGTTCCTCGATGAAGGGTTCTGGTGCGAATACCTCGACCTCCTCGCGCGGTCGCGCTTCGAGACCCTCGACCTGCACGGGATGTACGACCTCGACAACACGCTCTTTCCCAACGCCCTGCTCTACTTCGCGACGAGCGCGAGCCACCCGACCATCGGCGTCGCGCCGCCCGACCGCGCGCGCAACCTGGCGATGCTCCAGCGCGTCGTCGCCATGGCCGCGGCGCGGGGCATTCGCGTGCAGCTGATGACCTATCGCTCGGACACGTCGCCCACCGCGGACGCTCCTCTCGCCCTCGACGACGCCGCGCTGCGCGTCTACACCCGCGAGGCGACGGCGGACCTCGCACGCAACGTCCCGGGGCTCGCGCGCTTCGGGTTTCGCGTGGGCGAGAGCGGCCACGACACGCCTTGGTACATCGATACGATGGTGCAGGGCCTCCGCGACGCGGGCTCGTCCATCGGCGTCTACACCCGCACCTGGGGTGCGACCATCGACGGCATTCGATCCCTCGCGCAGAACGTCGGCTCGGGGCTGATGATCGAGGCGAAATACAACGGCGAACAGCTCGGCGCGCCGTACGTCATCACCGGCGGAACGATGGCCGCGATCTGGGCGAACTACTCCTACGAGGACTACCTCCAGGACCCGTCGCCGTACCGCTTCGTCTTTCAAGTGCGGTCCGGCGGAACGCATCGGATCTTCCGTCATGCGTCCTTCGAGCGCGCGCGCAGGACGGCGCTCTCGCTGGGGCTCGGCGGATCGCGCGGCTTCACCATGGAGGGAGCGCACGCGTACTCGCCGCAGTTCGACTTTCACCACCGCGACGCCGTGGACCGCTTCGCGCCGTGGACCTTTCGCCGCGACGAGCTCCAATATCTCCTGTACGGAAGGCTCGCGTACGACCCTACGACGCCGGAGACCCCGTTTCGCGAGGCCCTCGCCGACCGCGTCGGCACCACGGGCCTCTGGGACGCCGTGCAGGCCGCGAGCGACATCGTTCCGTGGATGCTTCAAGGGAGGGCGTGCGGGCCCGATCATCGGCAGGCGGCGCCGGAGCTCGAGTGGGGCGGCCGCGTCGACTGGTGGGCCGCGCAGGACGACGTCATCAACGACGACGACCGCTGCGGGTACCATGGTCCTTTCGACAACTTCGCCCTCGCGTCGCCCTACGACACCGCGCAGGACCTCGTCGCCGGCCGTGGAACATCGCGTCTTTCGTCCCTCGAGCTCGCGCGCATCGTCCTCGATCGCGCGGACCGCGCGCGGGTGGCGCTGCAGGTTCCGGTGGTCGGTGGCGACGCCGAGGCCCGCGACGTCGTGCGCGAGTGCGCGGCCCTCGCCGACCTCGGAACCTACTACGCACACAAGCTCCGCGCGGCGACGGCCCTCGCGGTGTACCGGTCGAGCGGGCGGCGGGACTACCTCGACGCGGCGCGCGCGGAGTCGGCGCTGTCGAGCGACGCCTGGGCGACGCTCGTCGTGGACACCGCGTACATCGCGCCGTTCCGCGAGCCCCTGCGGATGTGTGAATTCCCCGAATACTGCGACGACCCGCACCGGTACCATTTCATTCACGACTTTCATTGGAGCGTCGAGGCGGTGCACATCCCGCAGGACGCCGTCGGCATCGACGCCGTCGAGGCCGCGGTGGCCGCGATGCACCCCGCCCCGCACGACGACCTGCCCGATGCGCGCGCGTGGCTCGATGGGCGGCGCGGCGACGGTCCGGGGTTGCAGGCGCTCACCGTCGATCCCGCGACGGCCACGGGACCGTGGACGGTGACGGCGGACTTCGCGAACCTAGTTCCGGCGGGCGCGGCGGTGCGCGTGTGGTGGAAGCCCTTCTCGGGCTACGCGCAGTGGCGCTCCGTCGATGCCACCGGAGCCGGAACGCGCTTTCGTGCGGCGGTGCCGGGCCAGGGCGGCGGCGCGATGTTCGCGGTCGAGGTGGCTGGTCCGCGCGGTGTCGGTTGGCGCTATCCCGACGTCACCCGCGAGACGCCGTATCGCGTGCGGATGCCGTAGCCGCGGGCGTGACAGCGGGCACGGCCCGGGCATACGGTCCGCCCGCGGTGACCCGGCCGTCTCTCATGTCGACACGCTCCTTCACCGCGCTGCTGCGATGCGCGATCGCAGCGGCCTGCACCGTGGCGTGTCCCGGGAGCATCGATGATCCGGGGCGCTTTCTCGATGCGGGAGGGGCCTGCGCGTTCGGCGACGACTGGGTGCAGCGGCGGTTGTTCCCCGAGACCTGCGGCGTCGACGGATGCCACGGCGTGACGTTCCCTGCCGCGGACCTCGACCTCGTGTCGCCCGGCGTCGCGTCGCGGATCGTCGGCGTGCAGGGCTCGCTGACCTGCGGCGGCGCGCTCCTCGTCGATCCGTCGAACCCCGCGGGCAGCCTCTTCGTGGCGAAGCTCGGCGCGAGCCCCGGCTGCGGATCGCGCATGCCCCTCGGCGCCCCGGCGCTCGATCGCACCCGCATCGAGTGCGTGCAGCAGTGGGTCATCGCCGCGGCGCGTCCGCACGACGCCGGCGTCGACGGGGGGCGGGAGTGAACCGCGATCTCGCTAGCGATCGGCCTCGCCGCGGGCTTCGGTCGGGCACGATCTTCAGCGCGTTCAACCCGACTTGCACACGCCCGGCAGCGAAGCGTCCGGGCTCTGCGCTTCGCGAACGTACCGGCCGAGGACGGCCGGGCCTGGGACACCGCCCAGCTGCCCGCGAGGGGGTCTCGTGCGTCCACCGCGCGGGTTCCATACGGATGTCTTCGGAGGCCCGGCCGCCGCGGCCGGCACGTTCCCGCCAGGGCAGAGCCCGGCTGCTCGTCCGCCGGGCGTGGGCGTCGACGGCCGTGTACGACGATCGAGAGGAATTCCGGGATGGATGAGACCATCTGCCGGCGTCGACGGCGATCGCGAGCGCATGCGACGATGAACCCCGCTGCGTCCCTCGCCATCGCTTTCGCGACGCTGGTCCCCTCCACCGCCCGCGCGCAGACGACGACCGAGGGCTCCGCGCGCGTCGACGTCGAGGCCGGAGCGCTCCTGCTCGGACGGCACCTCGCGTACACCGACGACGTCCTTCACGCCCTCGACACCTTCGATCTCGGCGCCGCGCCGGGGCTCTACGCCCGCGCGAGCGTGTACCCGGGCGCGTTCACACGGAGCCGCGTCGCCGCGATGTTCGGGCTCTACGGCGGCGTCGAGGCGATGCTGAACGCGGACTCCGTCGACGCCCGCGGGGCCGTGCGCCCGCTGCACGCCTACGCTGGAAACGCAGGGCTTCGCGTGCGCCTGCCCTTCGCGAACCCCGACGTCGGCGTCGAGGTCGGGTGGTTCACGCAGCGCTTCACCGTCGGACCGACTTCGCCGCGGGACGACGGCGGCATCCCCGACCTGGCGCTGCAGGGCGTGAGCGCCGGCCTCGCAGGACGCGTGAACCTGGGCGCGCGCTGGGCCGTCACCGCGCGGGCGTCGTACCTCGCCGTGCTGTCCGCGGGAGACGCTCGCCGCGCGTACTTTCCGCGCGAGACCATCGCAGGAATCGTCGTGGCGGCGGGCTTCGTCGTGCGCCTCCCGGCGTCTCTCGAGGCGCGCGTCGAGGTCGAATACCGAAGGATCTTCACCTCCATGCATCCCGAGGTCGGCGATGCCTTCGTCGCCGGGGGTGCGCTCGATCAGTTCCTCGCGGTGCGACTTGGGATAGCCTTCCGCCGCTGACCGATGCGCGCCGCCCCGCCGAACGCCCCTCGACGCCTTGGATTCCAGGCGTTTCCGCGCGCGGCCGGTGCGATGGCCATCGGGGTCCTCGCCGCGTGCACCGGGGTGATCCACGACCCCGAAGGCGCGGCGCGGCCCGACGCGTCCGTCGCCATCCCGGGACCGCTGCTGCTGCGGCGCCTCACCAACGCCGAGTACGACCGCACGGTGCGCGACCTCCTCGGGCAGACCACCCGCGTGAGCGCCGACTTTCCCGCCGACGCCAAGGTCTTCGGCTTCGACGACGGCGCCGTGTCGCTCACCATCTCGCCGCTGCACGCGGAGCGCTACCGCGACGCCGCCGAACGCATCGGCGCCGAGGTCACCGCGTCGCCCGCGCGCATGGCGTCGGTGGTGGGATGCGACCTCACCGGGACCGGGCGCGCGCCCTGCCTCGCGCGCTTCGTCGGCTCCTTCGCGCGTCGCGCGTACCGCCGCCCGCTCGTCGACGCCGAGGTGCAGGGGCTTCTTCATGTCGCCGACGTCGCCGCCGACGACCCTGATCGCAACGCCGCGGTGGCGCTCATCATCGAGGCGGTGCTGCAGTCCCCGAGCTTTCTCTTCCGTGCGGAGTTCGGCGCGCCGGACCCGTCGCGGCCCGGGCTCTACCGCCTCGGGCGCTTCGACCTGGCGTCGCGGCTCTCGTATCTCTTGTGGGGAACGACCCCCGACGATGCCCTGCTCGACACGGCGCAGGCGGGCACCCTCGACACCGCCGAGGGCCTCGCGCAGACCGCCCGCACGATGCTCGCCGACGCCCGCGCGCACGAGGGCCTCGCGGCGTTCTACGGTCAATGGCTGCGGCTCTACACCCTGGCGACGGTGCACCGCGACGCCACGCAATACCCGTCCTGGAGCCCGGAGCTGTCCGCGTCGATGTCCGAAGAGACGTCGCGCACCGTGGACGACCTCGTCTGGCGCGACGGCGCGAACTTTCTCGACCTGCTCACGGGGCACGCGACCTTCCTCGATGGCCGCCTCGCGACGCTCTACGGACTTCCGCCCCCCGCCGACGGCACCTGGGCGCGCACGGACCTCTCGGACCACCCCGAGCGCGGCGGCCTGCTCACGCAGGCGAGCTATCTCACGCTGACGGCGCACAGCGAAGGGTCCATGCTGATCCACCGCGGAAAGTACGTGCGCGAGGTGCTGCTCTGCGAGACGCTGCCGACGCCGCCGGCGAACGTTCCCACGATCCCAGCGCCGGTGCCCGGCGAGACCGACGTCGAGCGCCTCGAGCGGCACCGTTCGGACCCTTCGTGCAACGGCTGCCACCGCCTCATGGACCCCGTCGGCATGGGGATGCACCGCTACGACTCCATCGGCGCGTTCCACCTCGTCGACGCGCAGCAGCGCGCCATCTCGCAGGCCGGAACCCTCTACGGATACACCCCTCCGGACTTCGACGGACCCACCGAGCTCTCGCGGCGCCTGCGCGACCTGCCCGAGGTGTCGCAGTGCGTGGTGCGGCAGGTGTTCCGGTATGCCTTCGGGCGCGCCGAGGTGATGACCGCGGCGGGCGACCTTCCGCAGATCGAGCGCACCACGGAGCGCTTTCGCAGTTCGCAGTACAGCTTTCGGGAGATGCTGGTCTCCCTCGTGGCGAGCGACGCCTTCCGCTACGGACGCCCCGCCGGAGGTGGCTCGTGAAGCCTTTTCGACTGAACCGTCGCGCGCTGCTTCGGGGCGCCGGCGCGGCCATCGCGCTGCCCGTGCTCGACGCCATGCTCGACGACCGCGGACGGCTCTTCGGTCGCGCCGACGCGCAGCCGCGGCCTCTCCCGGTGCGGCTCATCACGTTCCATTGGCCCAACGGAACGGTGATGTCGCGATGGCTCCCCACGGCGACCGGGGCGAGCTATGCGCTGACGCCGTGCCTGCAGCCGTTGTCGGGATACACGCTCCCCGACGGCACCGCGGTCCCGGCCATGCGCGGGGACGTGAACGTGATCTCGGGGCTGGAGAACCGCGTGGCGGCGCTCGGTGTCACCGGCGGCGGGCACATTCGCGCGCTGGGGGCCTTCGCCAACGGCATGCCGATGCTGGCGACGAGCGCCGGGGGCATCTCCCTCGACCAGGTCGCGGCCAACGCCATCGGGTCGGCGACGCGCTTTCCGTCGGTGCCCGTGGCGGTGCAGCCGGCCATTACCGAGAACTGGGACGGCGCGACGGCGGCGATCTTCAACAACCTCTCCTGGGCCGGTCCGGACCGCCCGGTGCCGGCGGACCGCGACCCCGCGGTGCTGTTCAACCGGCTCTTTGCGGCGCAGCCCAGCGCCAGCGCGGCGGAGCGCGTGGCCCGCTATCGCCGCAGCGTCATCGACTACGTCCAAGACGACTGGACCCGGTTGAGCACGCGCATCGGCCGGGTGGACCGCGCGCGCCTCGACGAGCACCTGTCGTCCATTCGAGAGTTGGAGCGGGAGATCGCGTTGGCGGGGGCGGCCTGCGCGGCTCCGTCGGCGCCGGGCGACACGCAGGCGTTGTCCGGAGACGCCTTCGCGCGGCTCATGATGCGGCTGCTGGTGACGGCGATGCGCTGCGACCTGACGCGCTTCGCGAGCTTTCAGCTCTACCACCCCGGCAACCTCTACCCCTGGCTCGGACCGGCCTGGACGAACCTCGAGCGCCACGGGTTGTCGCACCGCACCGACGCCGAGGCGGTGGAGCTCAATACCGTCGCGACGCAGTACAACGTGGCGCAGTTCGCGTACCTGTGTTCATTGTTGAAGGCGTCCCTCGAGGGCGATGGGACGATGCTCGACAACGCGCTGGTGTACATGACCAGCGAGGTCGGCGAGGGCAGCACGCACACCTATGACGACCTGCCGATCCTGCTCGCGGGCAAGGGCGGCGGGCGCGTGGTGACGGGGCGGCACGTGCGCTACGCGCCGGGGCGGTCCATGAGCGACCTGTTCGTGGCGATGTTGAACTATGCCGGGGTGCCGACGACGCGCTTCGGCCATGACGGCATGGCGGGGATCACGCAGCTCGAGGGGTGAGTCGGGGGATCGGCGTGAGTCCGCGGGGACGGACCGTCGGAGAAGTCCGCGGGGACGGACCGTCGGAAAGTCGGTACCTTCGAAGGGCTCGTTCGCGAACTCGCAGCCCCTTGAATTCACGGGGCGCGTGCCCGCTCGAGGCGGCCCAGCATCCACGCACCGGAGCTGCCGACTTTCCGACGTCCGTCCCCGCCGCGCGCCGCATTTCTCTGACCGGTGCGGCGCTCGACCGGGCACTCTCGGCGCGCATGAGCACCGCGTCGCGTCGATTCGTGGGTCAGACCGTTCTCGTCACCGGAGCCTCGCTCGGCGTCGGCCGCGCCGTCGCCCAGGCCTTTCA
>CAIMWA010000267.1 GCA_903845045.1 uncultured delta proteobacterium
ACGAGGTAGACGCCGCCGCCGCCGCCCTCGCCCACGCGGCGCAGCAAGCGGTATCGGTCGGCGAGACGCACCGCGGAGAGCCCTTCAGTTCCCGTCCGCCGCGGGGGTCGGCGGGTCTTGCGGGGGGGACGGCGCCGGGCGCGCGGCGAGCGTCACCGTGGCGTCGAAGGTCGCTCCCCCGCGGGTCACCCGAAGCACCACGGTGTCGCCGTTGTGCAGCGGCTCGAGCACGTCGCCGAGCTCCGCGAGGGTGCGCACCGGGTGCCCGCCCGCCGCGACGATCACGTCACCGTTGGGACCGCCCCGCAGCCGCGCGGCAGCCCCGGGACCCTCCGGCGCAACGCTCGTGATGCGCAGGCCGCCGGTCGCGAAGCGCACCGACTCGCCGGGCGGAAGCTCCACCATCACCAGCCCCAGCCACGGGCGCGCCGCGGCGATGGCCGAGTCGACGAGGGCCCGCAGCACGGGCACCGGCACGCCGAAGGCCACGTCGGCGCCGGTGATCTCGCTCTCGCGGTCCGGCGGAACGACGAGGCCCACCAGAGCCCCGGTGGCGTGGTGGTAGAGCGCGCTTCCGACGGCGCTGTTCGCGGGGATCGGGTCCATCTCCCAGGCGTCGCGGAGCAGCGTGCCTTGGCCCCCGACGAAGGAGCGGCGGCGCCGAAGCACGCCCGACGACACCCGCGATCCCGCCATGGGCACCCAGCTCACCTCGTCGCGCACCCGCGCGTCGCGATCGGCGAGGCGCAGCCCCTCGACCCAGCGTCCCGCGGAGCCCTCGAGGAGCGCCACGCCCCACGCCGGGTCCGACGCGACGACGCGCGCGCGATCGATGCGCCCGTCGGGGTAGACCACGTGCAGCGCGTGGGCGTCCTGCACCGACGCGAGCGCCGTGAGGATGCGGCCGGTGTCCTGCAGCACCACGCCGCGCGCCCGGGCCTCGTGGCCGTCGAGCACGTTCACCGTCACCTGCGGCAGGCGGTCGTGCGGCGACGGCACCGGCACGTGCGCGCCGGGACCGGGCCTCGCCGGGCGCTGGGCCCACGCAGGCGCCGCGCCCAACGACGCCGCGAGCACCGACACCAGCACTGCGCGCTTCCGCTCCATCGCGACGCCGGAGGATGCGCGAGGCACGGACGCGCGGCAACGGCCCGCCGCTGGGCTATACACGTGGCTCCATGCCCCGCGCCCAGGAAGCCCCCGCCGCACGGCGCACGCTGCTCGTGCACCCCGACGTGGTGGACTTCCTCCACGACCCGAGAAGCGACCGGCAGCTCCAGCAACGCGCCCGACTGGTCTTCGCGCAGCTCGTGGCGCACGGCATGCCGCCGCAGGTGAAGTCCGTGCAGGGCGCCGGCCGCGGGTGGTTCCGCACGGACCTCGGGGGCAACCACGGGCACCAGTTCTACCTGTGGTGGGCGCGTCCCGGCGCGCCGCCGGTGAAGCACCTCGCGCTCGGCTCGGCGGAGATCGTCGTGCGAGCGGTGCGCCACCACGACGAGACGCCGAACGCCCTCGACGCCGGCGATCCCGCGACGTGGTTCCGCTTCGAGGGGCCGGGTCTTCGCGACGACGGGCTGCTCCCGGAGCTCGCGCCGTCGCAGGTGCAGGCCCTCGCCTCGACGGGGCGCTTGCGCGTGCTGCGCGGTCAGCCCGGCACCGGCAAGACCACGGTGCTCCAACAGGCCGCCCTCGCCGTTCCCGGGCGCCGGGTGCTGTACCTCACCCACAACGCCCGGCTCGCGGCGCGTGCGAGAGAGCACTTCGACCAGTTCGCGCCGGACCCGTCGCGCTTCACCGTGTCGACCTTCCCGGCGCTGCTGCGTCGCGTGCTGCGCGAGGCTCCGCCGGAGACGGGCTCCCTCGCCGACCGCATCGCGCTGCTGGGTCGCGCCCTCGACGGCGCCACGCGGAAGTTCCCGCCGTGGGAGCGTCACGCCGAGGAGCTCTTCGGCGAGCTCCACGCCTGGATCGCCGGGGCCGCGCTGCCCTTCGAGTTCCGCGGCGCGCCGCCGTGCGCGGGTCCGTTGCTGTCGGCGGAGGCCTTCGTGAGGCTGCGCGCGAAGGTGCTCGACGAGCGAACGGCGCGGCATGCGGTGCAGGCGGTGCAGCTCCTCGATCCGCGGCTGCTGCCCGAGATCGTGGGCGATCCGTGGTGGGCGCGGCAGGCGCTCGATCGCGTGGCCGAGGGTGGTCGCGCGGCGCGGGCCCTCGACGGCACCGACGCCGTCTTCGTCGACGAGGTGCAGGACCTCACGCTCGTCGAGGCCGCGCTCGTGGCCGCGCTCGTGCGTGCCGCAGAGTCCTGCCGCGACGCCCCGATGGACGTCACCGTGGCGGGCGACGAGAGCCAGACGGTGCGCCCCACGGACTTCGATTGGGGCGCCTTCGCCGACGTGGTGCACCCGGCGTTGGGCGCGGCGGCGACCTTCGACCTGCTGGGCAACGTGCGCAGCCCGCGGGTCATCGCGACGCTCGTCGAGCGCTCGTGGTCGCTCTACCAGCACGTGGGCAAGGCGCAGCGTCCGCGGGGCCGCGCCGAGCTCGAGGTCGAGGACGCCGTCCCGGGACGCGTCGTGCGCTGCCGCGTTCCCGACGCCGAGACCTTCGCCCGCGTGGGGCGCGCGCTGCTCGAGCGCCCGAGCACGCTGCTGGTCTACCCCGGCGCGCGGGTGCCCGACGTGCTCCGCGCCGACGGCGTCGACGTGTGGAGCAGCGACGCCGCCAAGGGCCTCGACTTCGCCGTCGTCGCGGTGGTCGACGGCGCGCGCAGGCTCCGCGAGATCGAGTCGTTCCGCGCCGGCGACGGCGGCCCGGTGCACGCGCTGCGGGCCCGCACCCGCGCCGACCAGTTCCGCGTGGCGCTGAGCCGCGCGACGGACGCCGTGATCTTCGTCGACGTCGGCGACGACCCCGCGGGCGACGGGGCGCTGCAGCGCCTCTGCGTCGACGACGACGACGGCCCCCTCGAGGGCTACACCGCCGCGATGAGCGCCGACGAGCTCGTCGCGCACTTCGCACGCGACGACGCCTCGCCGCAGGAGCTGGTGCTCGAGTACCTCGCCGAGGCCCGCGCGCTGCTTCCGACGCACCCGCGCCGCGCCCTCGACCGCATCCGCCACGCGAGAGGGCTCCTCGGCCGCGCCGACTCGCGCTGCGGGGTGCGCGATCCCTCGCTGCGCCGGGATGTGCAACAGGCGCTCGGAGTCGCCGCGTGGGTGTGTGCGACGACGACGGACGCCCGCGACGCCGCGGAGCTCACCCTCGAGGCCCACCGCGCCCTCGGCGCCGCGGAGCTGAAGCGGGCCGCGCGGGCCTCGACGGCGTTGCGCAAGGTGCTCGGCGGCGGCGACGGAAGCCACGCGGAGGTGCTCGAGCTCCTCGACGGCGCGGCGGAGTGGCCCGCGGAGCTCCCGTCCGGCGTCGAGGCGGTGCACCGCGCGCTGCGCACCTGGGCCCTCGCGCGGGTCACGGCGCTGCTCCCCGGCGCCCTCGCCGCGCGACAGGACCTCGTGCGCGCCGTCGATGCCGTCCGCGACCGCCTCGGCGCCGACGACGCTGCGCTGAGCGCGTGCAGCGACGCCGTCCGTCGTCGCGTCGCGACGCTGCTCGCCGAGGAGGGCCACGCCCGCGCCGCCCTCGACCTCTTGCGCGTTCTCGCGCCCCGCGCCCACGACCTCGAGGCCCGGTGCCACGAGGTGCTCGGCGACCTGCGCGCCGCCTCCGACGCATGGGAGCGCGCGGGCGACCTGGCGCATGCTTCGATGTGTGCGCGCGAGGTCCCCGACCTCGACCGCGCGCTGGACCTCGCCGTGCGCACGGGCTCCGACGCCGTCGCGGCGCTGCGCTGGGCCGTGGCGCTGCGCGACCAGCTCGCCGGGGGCGGCGCCGTGGCCGACGCGCTGACCGACACCGAGCGCGCGCACCTCACGCGCCTCGTCGACGCGGCGGTCGGTGCGAGGGCGAGCGCGCGACGGCGGCGGGGGTGACCGCCCCGATGGGGACACAGTTACGTTGTTGCATTCACGGCCCGCCGTCGGGTGCTGAATGCAACAACGTAACTGCGTCCCCGTTGCTCTCCTCAGCCCGCGACGCGAAGCAACGCCCCCACGCCGGACCACAGGCCGGCGAGGGCCGCGACGACGCCGCCGACGATGAACACCGACGCCGCGATCTGGTGCCGGTCGATGGCGTGCAGCACCTCGTGCGCGACGCGCTTCGTGAACGAGAGGTGGCACTGCACGGCGATGCGCCCGGACATCAGGTCCTCGAGGGCGTCGGCCATGGCCCCGGCGTCGGCCCAGCGGTCGTCGGGGTTCGGCTCCATGCCCCGGCGGATGAAATGCACGTACTCCATCGGCATCTTCGTCGCCGCGGAGTCGGCGATCCAGTCGACGGTGGTGCGAGGGTGGATGTCCATGGTGGCCACGTAGGCGAGCACCTCGTTCAACGTCTTCTTTCCGTCGAGGTAGTGCCGCAGCGAGACCAGCTCGTGGAACAGCACCGACAAGCTGTACACGTCGCTCCGCGGACCGATGCGGTCGGTCTCGCCGCGCGCCTGCTCCGGCGCCATGTAGTGCGGCGTGCCCATCACCGTGCCGTGCTGCGTCTCCAGCGAAGACGTCGACGGCGCCCGCTCGCCGTTCTCGTCGGTCACCACGACCTCGGCGTCGCGCGTGCGCTTCGCGAGGCCCCAGTCCATGACCATCACCTCGCCGAAGGGACCGACCATGATGTTCGCGGGCTTGAGGTCGCGGTGCACGATGCCGCGGGCGTGGGCGTACTGCACCGCGCGCAGCACCCCGAGAAAGATCTGCGCGCGCACCTCGTGGGGAAAGCGTCGAAGGGCCGCGGGCTCGCCGGCCTGGAGCCGCTCGATGACCCGCGCGAGGGTCTCGCCCTCGACGTACTTCATCACGAAATAGTGCTGCCCGTGCTCGTCGACGCCCACGTCGTGCACGGGGACGATGTTCGGGTGCTCGAGGTTGCCGACGGTGCGGATCTCCTGCGCGAAGCGGAGCAGCGCGTGGGTGCCGCGGTGCTCGGCGCGCATGCGCTTGATGGCCACGCGGCGGTCGATGTCGTGGTCCGTGGCGAGCATCACCTCGCCCATGGCGCCCTCGCCGAGGGCCTCGACGGTCTCGTAGCGCGCCCGGTTGGACTCGCGCACGATGGCGCCGCCCTCGACCCGCGGAAGCACCGTGCTGCGCGGCCCTGGCGCCGCCTGCCAGGCCTGCGAGACGCGGGCGTCGTCGGCGGCGAGGGTGGCGTCGAGGCCGAGGGAGGTGCTCGGCGTTGGCGCGGCCATGGTCTCCGACGAAACGTCGACGGTCTCCGCCGCGGGGCGCCGTGGCTCCGAAGCGCTGGAAAGGTTCATGGCGGGCATCCTCGCGGGGGTCGTGAAGGCGTCGGGCGTCACCGTGGACGGGTACGCGGTCGCGGCGGGAGCGGTTACCGGACGAGGCTGTTCTCCGCGGGCGACGGCTGCACGCGGCGCACCTCGAGGCGGTACCGGCTGTTCGTCGTCTGGAGGTAGTACACCTCTTCGCCCGCCATCCGCAGGATGCGACGCACCGGCGTGGTCACGTACTCGTGGAGCCCGTCGGGGAACTCGATGACGACCACGGAGCCCCGCCGCGGTGCGCGCACGAGGCGCCCCACCACCGGTCTACCGGGCTTCGGACCAAGCTTGCGGAGCACGACCTCCACGACGACCGAGGCTAGCACACCCCCCGCGCCGACCGCACGGACGACCGCCACCATTTCCCCGGAGCAGGGACGGCGTACGCTGCGCCGCGCGCTCCAAGCACCGGGCGTGCGACCGCATGGCGACCGCACCCCGACGAAGCGCATCCCTCGAGCCCGCACCGCCCCGTCGGCGTCGTCCGCGCGTGCGAGGGACGCTCACGCCGCAGGCCGAGCCGACGCCGCTGGAGCGCTGGTGCGCGCACCTCGACGCCACGCCGACGGCGGTGCAGCGCGCAGTGGCGGAGTGCTTCGAAGACGGCGCGCCGCTCCTCGTGACGGCGCCGACGGGGAGCGGAAAGACC
>CAIMWA010000268.1 GCA_903845045.1 uncultured delta proteobacterium
GGACATCGAGTTCATCGAGCGACCGCCCCACTCTGCGGTCCTGCAGCTGTTGGGGCAGACGCCACGACTTCGGGTCCACATCGGCGAGCAGATCCTAGAGGCGTGGCAAGGGACGCTGCACAGTGTGCGTGTTCCCGTGCGCGAGCGGCCGGCGGTGCACGTCGACCTGGGACCGGATAGCGCGCGCGCGCGTATCACGGTCTGGGAGCGCGGGAAGCAGCGGTCCAGGCGCGGTCTCGATGCTCGCGGCGCGGAGAGGGCTATCGACGAGGCGCTCGCGGGTGCCTCACGAATTGAGCTCGATGCCGACAACCTCGGGCGAGTGGTGATCCTCCCTGCTCATCAGGAACTCGATGCACCTCGCTACTCGAAGGCCAGCGACCGGCTGGCTTGGCGCGATCTGGTGATGAGCCAGGGCGCTCGCGCCGAGGAACTCGCGACGCCGACTCTGCTCGGGCAACCCCGCGCTGCCACGGCGCTCGCTGCGCGACAGGTCGGCGCGGCGGGGCTCGTGCGTGCCCGGTTGGCCCTTCGGCGGCGCCGCGATTCTGGAGGAACTCGTCCATGAAGATCGTTGGGCTCGTCCAGTGGACCGATCGGGACAAGCGCGGAAGTCCCATTGCGGGCGTGCGCCCGTTGGTCGAGCTTCAGAAGGGGGAGTGGCGAGAGATTGATGCCGCCGAGGAGTTTCCGTCGCAGGGGCAGATCTTCTGGCCCAACGCGCAGGCTGCCACCGAGGACTCGCTGATCATCTTCCGAGCGGAGCCGAACGCGGGACAGAAGGACGAGTTCAAGGTCATCGACCCCAAGCCGGCCTACGAAGTTCTCGACCTTAGACGTTACGGCACCGCAACCGAGGTCCGCGCCGCGCTCGTGGAGGGCATTCGCTTGCCTGGGCCTTTCGGCGCCCTGCGAGCGCTAATTTGGTGCAAGCCAGATCTGCTGGTCGGCCCCGTCGAGCTGAACCGGGTTGCTACCGGTACGGCAAAGCTGGTCGGGACGAACCTCCATCGCCTGACGACATTCACTGGCACTCAGGTGCGGCCTGTCACCGTGGATCGCGGAACTGAGCGACTGCTTCGAGTCGACGACGGCGCGCCATCCGGTTTCGTCGACTGGGATGACGACGCGATCGTCCTGCGCCGCGCTCTTGAAGCTGCCGTTCGGGTGGCGAAACAGGCTGGGCGCGACACGGGCCAGACCAAGAAGCAGATTGAGGAAGCCGCGCGCGCCCTTGCCTCACAAGGTGTTGGTCCCGAGGCCCAGCTCGACCGCTATCGGCTCGAGCGCGCGCTCTCGCTGCTCGAGGATACCGAGGTGGTCGCGACCGCGTCAGCGGAGCTTGCCGAGCTGCTCCGCGAGCATCCAGCAATCCAGGCAACGCTCAGTGACTTGAGCACGCGGGTGCGGGCAGACATCGAACAGAGCGCGCGAGCGGATCTCGAGCAGCGGCTCGCACGCGAGCAGGCAGCGCTTCGAGAAGCGACGGAAGCCCACACTCGAACGACGGCACAGCTCGAAGCGCGACAGCAGGAGCTACTGGAGGCGGAGAAGCGGCTGAAGGACGTGCAGCGCCAAGTCGCGAGCGCCGCAAGTGAGGCCGAGGAAGCCGTCGATGCGCGCGTGCTCGCTGCGATTGATCGTCCGCTGGAACTCCTTGCCGAGGTTAGTGTGCTGCGCCCCTTGCTGCACATAGCTGGGTCGCGTCTCGCGAGCCCCGCAAGGGGCGAGGAACCAACGCGCATCGACTGGTCGCGCTCGCGAGGCGAGAGCATCAAAGACAAGGTAAGCCTTCGCCGAGTGCTCACCAGCGCCGCCCGTGCTCAAGGTGTCGAGCCCTCGTTGATGCTGCAGGTTCATGCTGCAGCGGCGGCGGGGCTCATGCCCGTCACTCTCGGTCCCGCTGGGCTTGCCGCTCTCACCGCCTATGCGCTTGGCGCGTGCGGTAACCGACTGCTGATCGTTCACGTCTCGCCGAGCGCTATCCAGCCGCGAGACCTCGACGTGGTTCCTGGAGGCGGCCTTGTGGCCGCGGTCGCAGCTGCGAAGGAGATCGACGGCCTCTCGCTCGTCGTGCTCGAAGGAGCCAATCGTTCGCCGCTCGAGGCGTCCGTTGTTCCGATCCTCGAGCTGGCGGAGCTCGGGCTCTCACCGGTTTCCTCCGCGCGCGGTCTTCGGCTCGCCGCAACGCTGGTGGCGGGCGCGACGACAGTGCCCGTCACCTCACAGCTCTGGAGCCACGCGGCGGCGATTTGTCCAGAGCCCAGCGCGCGGTCCGCCCAGGGAGCGCCGCCCCCGGGCGACATTGCACTGTCGAGCGAGCTCTTTGCGCTTGGCGACCCTCCGACAGGGGTGGTTGATGCACTCGTCGATGCCTGGCCAGACTGCAGGGAGCTGCGGCCGGCGCTGGTGCGCCTGGGCTCGGCGCTTACCCGACTCTACGACGAGGAGCAGCGCGTAACCGAGGCGCTGCTCCACGGCCTCGTCTTGCCCTATGTCGCCACCGCGCTGAGCGCCGACGAGCAAGCCGACGCGCTGAGCAAGGCAGGGGACTCGGATGGCGTCCTCTCCGGCTCCCTGCGCCGCCTGCGACGGAGGCTCGGCTAGTGAGCCTCGAGGTACTCTCTGCTCCGCGGAAGGCAACCGACGCTGTCAGGCGGGTGCTTGGCCTGAGCGCTTCGTGTCCGTCCTCCGAGAGTCGGTTCGAGGTTCTGCGCGCAACGGTGTGGAGCATGGCGGCGCCATCGAGCAGCGCTCACGTCAACCGCGTGCTCGGTGCGGCACTTCCCACGTGGCGTCTTGTCTCGGAGCGCGAGACGGCCGGCGAAGAGACGCTCCGTGCCGAGCTGCGACAGGCCCTCTCGACCCTAGAAGACGCGGGTGATCTCCTCGAGCTGAGCGGCGGCTACTGGAGCTCCGCGACCGCACGCTTCGTTCAGCTGCCTAATGACACGGGCTACCTCTTGGTCGGGGGAGTGCCTTCCGCGGAGCAGAGAGTACCTCGA
>CAIMWA010000269.1 GCA_903845045.1 uncultured delta proteobacterium
ACCTCCTGGCGCCCGACAGCGGCGCGGGAAGCATCGCCGGCGTCGACCTCGCCGCCGCAGGACCGCTCGGTGCGCGCGGGATCGTCTTCTTCCTCGCGCAGTGGGGCGGCGGGCAGCTCGTCCTCGCGCTGGTGCAGGTGCTCGTGCTCGTTCGCTACCGATCGCTGGTGCCGCTCCTCTATGCACTGCTCCTCGTCGAGATCGGACTGCGGGTGCTCGTGGCGCACCTCAAGCCGATGTCCTTTGGACACGTTCCGCCAGGACAGGTGGGCAACTACGTTCTCGGGGCGCTGGCCGTTGCGATGCTCGCCATCGCCCTGCGCCGTCCGTCTCCGAGCCCGCATGACGGGGAACGGACCCGATGAGCTCCATCCGTCGCATGGCGTTCCCGGCGATGCTTCTCCTCGTGAGCTGCGGACGCTGCACCGGCGGCAGCGACGCGTCCGACGCGGCAGTTTCCAGGGACGTGGTGCCGACGACGACGGCGCGCATCCTCGACGTGTTCTTCGGCCTCGACCACGCGCTCCCCGCCCGGGTACTCCCGTTGTGCGCCGAAGGCGTCGGCCTCGACGGCATCCCGGTCACGTTCTCCGCCCGCGTCGTGCCGATCAGTCCGAACCCGAGCGCCTTTCGGATCACCACGAGGAGCGGGGCGACGCACACGCCGGTCTGTACGACGGTCCGGCCGGCGGCGGATCCCTCGGAGCGCCAGACGGTGCTCATGATGGGTGAGCTCGGCAGCGACCCCGGCGACCCGCCGGTGCGTCTCGACATCGTCGGCAGCGTTCCGCTCGACGACGGATCCGACGCCAGGGGCCTCTCGAGCACGCACGTCACGCCGCTCCAGGCGGGACCGTCGCTGCTGCTCGCCCTTCGCTACCTGCCTGGCGATCTCGCCGGAACCGCGTGTCCCGTGGCGGCGACGCGGCAGATCGTGCAGGTCACGTGGAACGGCGGTGTCACGAAGCCGGGGGGCGGCGACCCGAGCGACGCCGAGCGCCAGCGCATGCACGTCCGCGTCGCGGCGGGTGATGGTGGTACCCGCGACGTGATCCCCTTTGCGCTCGCCGACCTCGGCGACAACGACAACTACGTTCAGCTCTGCCTCGACGACGACGCGCAGCCGCTCGCGGTCTCCGTCGAGGCGGGCACCGTCGTCGATCCTCGGGGCGACCTCAACGACGCCACGTCGGTGACGGTGGCGCCGGGCACGCGGTGACCGCGGCGGATTCGTGAGTCGCCGCGTGTCGAAAGAGCCCTCCGCACCGCTGCGCGAGGCACCCGCGCGGGATGGACGCGTGCTCCGCGGCGCGCGCAACCACGCCCTCATCGTGCAGGCGATCTACGACCTCGTCCGGGCTGGCAACGTCGCGCCGACGGCCGAGGAGGTGGCTGCGCGCGCAGGTGTCGGCGTCCGGACGATCTTTCGGCAGTTCAAGGACCTCGAGACGCTCTCGCGGAGCCTGAGCGAACGCGTGCTCTCCGAGGTCGTGGCGCTCGCCCGAGCGACACCGCCGTCGGGCCGCCTCGGCGACGACCTGCCCTCGCTCATCGCGCGGCGTGCCCGGGTCTTCGAACATCTCCTGCCCTTTCGCCGGTCCGGGCGCGTCGTGCGCCACCGCGTCGTCTTCCTCCAGGAGCAAGAGGTGCAGATGACCCGGATGTTGCGAGAGAGGCTTCGGACCGTCCTCGCGCCGCACCTCGACAAGGGTTCCGGCGAAGTGTTCGAGGTGCTCGACCTGCTGCTCTCCTTCGAGGCATGGGAGCGGCTTCGAGACGCGCAACGGCTGAGTGCCGCGCACGCCGAGCGTGTGCTGGTCGCCGCGGCGATGCGTCTCGCCGCTCCGGCCCCGCACGATGTGTGTTCGTCGCCGGAGTGAAGCCTTCGGCGGCGTGGCACGGCGCACGAACGCGCACCCGGGCGTGTGACCGCCCCGTCGGGCGAACACCTGCTCACTCGACGGGCTCGACGGCAGGCATCGACCACGCACCGCGCAGCGCCGCGGCCTCGGGCCAGTAGAGCCGCGCCGTGAGCACGAAGGGCTCGCCCGCGCGCACGGGCAGCCAGTTGGTCTGCCGATCGGCCTCGGGAGGCGCCGGCTGCACCCACAGGTCGAGCGAGCCGTCGCGGTTGCGCCGAAGCGCGTCGCGGTCGCCGAGGGCGTAGCGTCCGGTGCCGGTGTCGAGCAGCGCGTCGTCGGCGCCGTAGGCGGTCACCGACCAGAACGCGCGCACCGGCGGCAGCGCGCCCGCGTCGAAGTGGATGCGATACCGGCGGCTCCCGTGCAGCGGCGCGCCGCGCGCATCGACCCGCGCGGTCGGGTACATCGCGTCGTCGGGGAGGTTGGCCCCGAGGCCGATCATCGCCACCGCGCCGCGCACCTCGTAGTTCGTGCCGTAGCGACCGAGGATGGACGGCGGGGTCATCCAGCCCCGCACGAGGCCGCCCGGGCTGCGCATCCTCCACGCGACGGCACGCTCGGCGAGCCGACGTCCGAGGTTCATGCTCCAGCGATCGAAGGCGCTCCAGCGCGGGGGCTGGCCGGGGCGTACCCCGAAGCGTGCGAGCGTCGCCATGAAGGGCGCGTCGGCGGCGGTCGGCGGGTTGTCGACCATGAGCGCCGCGAGCCGCGTGAAGAAGGCGTCGACGCTCATCGCGCGCACCTGCTCGACGGGGGGCAGCAGCGGGCGCGCGGCGGGTCGCCCCTCGGTCGCTGGGGCGGGGGCACCGTCGAGCGGGCGCAGCGACAGGGCGTCCTGCAGGCGGTGCACGAGCGGATAGTCGGCGGCGCCGTGGGTCTGCGTTCGCCCGATGAGCCACACGTGGCGGGTCGGCGAGCGCAGCACCGTGAGGCCGTCGGGAGGGGCGCCGCGCCACGCGGGGCCGACGAGGAGGTAGCGGGCGCCGCCGGTGCCAACGGTGCGGGTGCCGGGCGCGGCGTAGACGTTGGTCCAGGCGTCCATGAAGGGGAAGAGCTCGTAGCGCTGGTCGTTGGGCGGGGTCTCGAAGACGAAGGGACCAGCCGCGAGGTCGATGAACGCCGTGGTGTAGAGCGTGTCGACGTTGGGGCGCACCACGGCGCGAAAGCGCGCGTCGGGAAACTCGCGAACGCGATGGAGCTGGTTGGCGGGGATGCCCGCGAGGGCCGCGCTGACGCGGCTCACGTCGAAGATGACGAGCGGATAGCCGAAGAGGTAGGCCCGCGCCCCGAACACGATGGCGCGCGCGGGGATGGCGAGCGCCGCGACGAGGAGCAGGGCGACGCCGATCCGGCGGGCGCGTCGGCGGAAGACGGTCGAGCGCGGGTTCAGGCGCGCTCAGCGTGGCGCCAACGCGGTGCCGTGGGAAGGCGGCGCCAGCGCGGCGCGGGTCGCGACCGGGGCCATGACGGACGTGCGCAGGCCCGGCAGCCGCCCGCAACGCGCGGTTCCCTTGCTGCCCTCGACGCCCGCACCACGCTCACGTGAAGATGATCTGCGCCCCGTCCGCGAGGTCGTAGAAGTCGCCGGCGGTGATGACGTCCTTCACCACGGGCACGAGGTCGGCCTGGGTGCGCTTGAACTTCTTCATGGCGAGCTCGCAGGCGTAGAGCTCGGCGCCGGAATCGTCGAGGATCTGGAGCATCTCGCGCGCCCCCGGCAGGTCGAGATCCGTCATCTGCTTGCGCATCATCGACGCGGCGAGGCTCTCCATGCCGGGAAGCCCGCCGAGGATCGTCGGCATGCCGCTCGCCGCGTTGCCCGCGAGGTTGACGTGAAGGTGGTCGACCCATGCCGGCGCGCTTACGAAATGAAGCGCGTCGAAATTTGGCAAGTTCCTGACGGATGGTGTTGAAGCGCGGGCATGGACCTCTACGTGCTTCCTCGGTTCTGGCGCCCCGACCCCACGGCC
>CAIMWA010000270.1 GCA_903845045.1 uncultured delta proteobacterium
GCGCTCATCTTCGAGAAGTCGTCGACGCGCACGCGGGTGAGCTTCGAGGTCGGCGTGGTGCAGCTCGGCGGCCACCCCGTCGTGCTGAGCGGCCGCGACATGCAGCTGGGCCGCGGCGAGTCCATCGAGGACACGGCGCGCACGCTCTCGCGCTACGTCGACGCCATCGTGCTCCGCACCATGGGTCACGACCGCGTCGAGCGCATGGCGGCGGCGGCCAGCGTGCCGGTGGTGAACGCCCTCACCGACGACCACCACCCGTGCCAGATCGTGGCCGACCTGCAGACCGTCGAGGAGCGGCGCGGCACGCTGAAGGGCCTGCGCTACGCATGGATCGGCGACGCGAACAACGTCGCGCGGAGCTGGGTCGAGGCCGCGGGGCTGCTGGGCCTCGCGCTCACCGTGGCGTCGCCGGAGGGCTACGCCTTCGCCGCGACGGAGCTTCCGCCGGGGGTGCGGCAGGTGCGTGATCCCGCCGAGGCCGTCGCCGGCGCCGACGTCGTGGTGACCGACGTGTGGGCGTCGATGGGGCAGGAGGAGGAGGCCGCGCGCCGTCGCGAGGCCTTCGCGGGCTATCGCGTCGATGCCTCGCTGCTCCGCGGCGCGGCGCCGAGCCCGGTGGTGCTGCACTGCCTGCCGGCGCACCGCGGCGAGGAGATCACCGCCGAGTACCTGGACGGCCCCGATGCGGCGGTGTGGGACGAAGCCGAGAACCGCCTTCACGCGCAGAAGGCGCTGCTGCGATTCCTCGTTCGTTGACGCCTTGGAATCGACGGAAAGCCTGACAAACCCCGTTGCCAACGGAGCGAGCTTCGACGACCGTAGGGCCGCGCGGCGGCGGTCCGTTCGCGAAGAGTGAGCGCTGAGATGGAAAAGGTCATCGGGATCGATCTGGGAACGACGAACTCCTGCGTCGCCGTGGTCGAAAATGGCGCGGCGGTGGTCATCGCCAACCGCGGGGGCTACAAGACGACGCCGTCGATGGTGGCGATGACCGAGGCCGGCAAGCGGCTCGTGGGGCATCTCGCGAAGCGCCAGGCGATCACCAACGCCGAGAACACGGTGTACTCCGCGAAGCGGCTCATCGGCCGCAAGTGGAACAGCCCGCAGGTGAAGCAGGTGGCCTCGACGGCCTCGTACTCCATCGTCGAGGGCCCGCACTCCGACGTGCGCATCATGCTTCGCGAGAAGGACTACTCGGTCCCCGAGATCTCAGCGATGGTGCTCGCGGAGATGAAGCTCATCGCCGAGGAGTACCTCGGCCACGAGGTGCAGAAGGCCGTCGTGACGGTGCCTGCGTACTTCAACGACAACCAGCGGCAGGCCACGAAGGACGCCGGCGCCATCGCCGGCCTCGAGGTCATCCGCATCATCAACGAGCCCACCGCGGCCGCGCTCGCTTACGGCTTCGGCCGCAACATGGACCGCACCGTGGCGGTGTACGACCTCGGCGGCGGCACCTTCGACGTGTCGATCCTCGAGATCGGCTCCACCGGCGTCTTCAAGGTCATCAGCACCGCGGGCGACACCTTCCTCGGCGGCGAGGACTTCGACGCGCGGGTCATCGACTGGCTCGTCGAGGGCTTCCAGGCCGAGCACGGCATCGACCTGCGCAAGGACCGCATGGCCCTGCAGCGCCTCAAGGACGCCGCGGAGAAGGCCAAGATCGAGCTCTCGTCGGTGCGCGAGGTCGAGGTGAACCTCCCGTTCATCATCTCGTCGGGCCGCAACGAGGCGCTGCACATGCAGCGCGTGCTCACGCGCACGGACTTCGAGCGGCTCACCGCCGACCTCGTCGACAAGACCGTGGACATCGTGCGCCAGACCCTCGAGGACGCCGGTCTCGGCAAGGGCGACATCGAGGACATCGTGCTCGTCGGCGGCATGACCCGCATGCCCCTCGTGGAGCGCAGCGTCGCGGACTTCCTCGGCATGGAGCCCAGCAAGGGCGTGCATCCCGACGAGGTCGTGGCCATCGGCGCGGCGATCCAGGGTGCGGCGCTCATCGACGACGACACGCCGTCGGCCAACAAGGTCGTGCTCCTCGACGTGACGCCGCAGACCCTCGGCATGATGGTCGCGGGCGGCATCATGGAGCCGCTCATCCCCAAGGACACCACGGTGCCGACGGCGCGCAGCAAGACGTTCACGACGTCGCGCGACAACCAGACCGCGGTGAAGATCCTCGTGATGCAGGGCGAGGCCGACCAGGCCGACCAGAACGAGCTGCTGGGCGAGTTCATCCTGACGGGCCTGCGCCGCGCGCTGGCGGGCGTCGTCGAGATCGAGGTGACCTTCGAGATCAACGCCGACGGCATCGTCAGCGTTCACGCGAAGGACCTGGAGACCGGCAAGGAGCAGTCGATCAACGTCACCGCGACGTCGGGCCTCACGAAGGACGAGATCGCGGCGATGATCGACGCCGGCAAGGACTTCGCGCTCGAGCGCAAGCGCGACGAGGAGTTCGAGGCGCGTCGCCAGGAGGCGGACGGTCTCATGCACGAGATCGAGCGGCTCTTCGACAAGGTGTCGAAGGTCGTCGGCGGCAGCGACTACGGCAAGGACGCGCTCGACAAGGCGCAGGGCGTCATCGAGCGGACCAAGAGCGCCATCGAGCGCCAGGACAGTGCGGCGCTGAAGGAGCAGATCGAGGCCCTCTCGCGGACGCACCGGATGTTCAAGGGCGTCGTCGCCGCGAAGGCTTGAGGGCGCGCGCCCGAGAGGGGGCGGAGGGCCGTTCACATGTCCACCCGCGAGGGAAACAAGACACCGACGGGATCGGAGATCGACGACTGGTTCGATCTGCTGGACCATGACTCGGTGAAGCCTCCGAAGCAGGGCGCCGTGCCCGACGCGGCCGCTGCGAAGGTCTCCGAGGTGCCCTCGGCCGAGGACTCTTGGGATTGGGACCTCACGCCTCCGGCGACCCCGTCGTCGCCACCGGCCGCGGCGCCTTCGAAGCCGCCAGCGGCCCCCCCTTCGGCGGCCCCTGCTGGAGACGAGTTCACGGACTTCGGCCTGCCGCCGATGCCGCCTCCCTCCGCGTCCGTTCCGCGCGCTCCGCTCGGGGAGATCTCGAAGCGCTTCCAGGGCACGATGATGTTCGGGCTGACGCCGACGCCCGAGGAGCCGGACCCGCCGGCCGCGACGGTGCCCGCGGCGCCGAAGGCCGCGTCCGTTGCGCCGCCTCCACCGCTGCCGCCAGCGGCGACTCCGATGCGAGGCCGCACACCCATCCCGCGTACGGCGATTCCTCGCGCGGTGGGCGAGGGCTTCGCGGTGCCGGCCCCCGTCGGGCGCCCGCCCCTCAAGGCCACGGTGGCCGAGGCGCCGAGCCCTCCTACGGACGCTCCGAAGTCCGCGGCAACGGCGACGCTGGACGCCCTCTCCGGCGACCTCGACGACCTCGAGTTCGGCGACGTCGAGCCGCGTCGTGCGCCGAGCCGTCGTCCCTCGCAGCGCCTGACCCCGGTGGTGGTGGTGCCGGAGGTGACGCTGCCGTCGCTGCTGACGCCGGTGGTCGACAAGCCCGTTCCGAGCGAGGCGCGCCGCACGCCGGTGCCCGGTACGGCGCCGGCGAAGCCCCCGTCGCTGATGCCTCCGTCGACGCGCCGCGAGATGGTCGATCGCTTCGACCTCGGCGATTTCACCGGCGCGCTCTCGCTCGCGGAGACGCTGCTCGAGATCGACCGGCGGGATCAGGAGGCGATCCAGATCGCCGAGACCTCGCGAGTGAAGCTGCACGCGATCTACATCGGGCGCCTCGGGTCCCTCGAGCAGGTGCCGGTGATGATGATCCCGCACGGCGAGCTGCGATGGCTCGCGCTCGATCACCGCGCGGGGTTCGTGCTGTCCCTCGTCGATGGGACGTCGACCATCGAGGAGATCGTCGACGTGTCGACGATGCCGCGCCTCGAGGTGCTGCGGACGCTCTACAACCTGCTCACCCAGAACGTGCTGTCGCTGCGCCGCCCGCGGCGGTGAAGGGGCGGCGACGGGGCGCTCGCGCGAGACGCTGCGCCCCGCCTCGGCGTCACATCGACAGGCCGCCGTCGACGTCGATGGTGCGGCCCGTGAAGTAGTCGCACTCGAGCACGAAGCGCACGCCGCGCCAGATGTCCTCGGGGGCGCCGATGCGGCCGCAAGGAACGCGCTCGACGAGGGCGTCGCGGGCCTTCTGGTTCATGCCCTGCGTCATCGGGGTCTCGATCATGCCCGGCGCGATGGCGCCGACGCGGATGCCGTAGGTGCCGAACTCGCGGGCCCACGTCAGCGTGTTCGCGGCGAGCGCGGCCTTGGCGGCGCTGTAGTTCGACTGCCCGCGGTTCCCGTAGCGAGCGATGGACGACATGTTCACGATGACGCCGGGCCGCGTGCCGGTCTCGATCATCTTCGCGATGACCTCGCGCGCCATGAGCGTCGCGCCGGTGAGGTTCACGGCGATCACGGCGTTCCACTGGTCGAGGGTCAGGCGCGTGATGGCGCCGGTCGTACGGTCCTGCTTCACGAGCAGGCCGTCGCGAAGGATGCCGGCGTTGTTGATGAGGCCGTTGAGCCCGCCCATCGCCTCGTGCGCCCAGTTCACGAACGCGCCGACCTCGCCCTCGTCGGCCACGTTGAGCTTTCGCGTGTGGAGCTTGCCGGGGCCCTTCACCGACGCCGCGAGCGACGCCAGGCCGTCTTCCTTGACGTCTCCGACGGCGACCTGCGCTCCGGCTTCCACGAGCCGCGCCGCAAAGTGCGCGCCCATTCCCTGCGCGCCGCCCGTCACGATGATCTTCAACGCATTGAGTTCCATGGCCGCTCTCTCCTCGCTGCGCCCGACCACTGCGGGCGCGCGCCACGCGATGTAGTCGTCCGCCGCAGGGCTGTAAAGGGGTCATTTGTTGCGCTGCAACAAAAACGCGTCGATGAGCGAGCGGGCGATGGAGAGCGGCGGCGGAAGCATCGGGAGCGACAGGGTGTCGAACCACCGTGCGTCCTCGAGCTCGCCATCTCGCAGCGCAATATCGCCGCCCGCGTGGCGCGCCGTGAAGCCCACCATGAGCTGGTGCGGAAACGGCCACGGCTGGCTGCCCTGGTACGTCACGTCGTCGACGGCGAGGCCCGTCTCTTCGTAGACCTCGCGGCGCACGCACGCCTCGAGGGTCTCGCCGGGCTCCACGAAGCCGGCGACGAGTCCGTAGCGCCCCGGCGGCCACGACGGCTGGCGCGTGAGCAGCAGCCGGTCACCGTCGTGCACGAGGGTGATGGTGCACGGCGCGAGGCGCGGGAAAACCGAGTGTTCGCAGCCCTCGCAGCGCTTCGACCGCTGCGCCGGGTCGGTCACCCGCATGGGCCCCCCGCACTCGCCGCAGAAGCGCGTCGTGCGATCCCAGTGCAGCACCTGCGAGGCCAGCGACATCGCGGACCACTCGCCGGCCCCGACCTGCGCCGCGGACGACCGCAACGACACCGGCGTCAGCGTCGCCGGCAGCGCCTCGGAGGACGGCAGCACGCCGGTGAGCACCGTCGCACCGTCGAGCGCGCCGATCGTGTGCAGGTGCAGCAATGCTGCGAGGTTCACCTGCGAAACATCGGGAAAGACGAGTGTGCCGTCGATGTTGCGGTGCAGCAGAAAATCGTGGCCGAGCTGCGCGCACAGGAGGGTGCCGGGCGGTACGGGCTCGGGTACGGCGGCGCAGCGTGGCTGCCAGCGGTCGTCGTCCGGGGGAAAGACGGAGAGCACGGCGTCAGACGCCGCGGGAGTGCTTCTCGATGAGGCGCGCGACGCCGGGCACAGCGTCCTCGACGTTCTTCTTCCCTTGCGGGCGGAGCTGCTGGTACGCGCTGCGGAGGGTGGCGTGCCGGGTGCGCTGCGCGCGATCGTCGGTGATGCCCAGGAGCGCGTCGGCGACCTCGCCCTTGCGCGTCGAGAAGTAGTCGACGATGGAGCCGCCCTTGGTGACGGACGCCTGATAGATCGGGTCGAGGCGCTGGGCGAAGTCATCGAGCAGGCCGTCGACGACGTCGGGGATGATGCCCGGCTTCATGCCCTTGACCACCTTGAACGCGCCCTTGATGGCGAGGCCCGAGAGGCCCGACTTGGCCGCCACTTCGTCGTCGAGCAGGCGCTCGGCGTCGCGCAGGACCTGCTGACGGCGGCTGGGGTCGGTGAGGATGCTCTTGAGATCGGCCATGGTGTTGCTCCCGCGCGAGGCTCAGTGCCAGGGCACCGAGGCCCCGGCCGTGTCGCCCATCTCGTAGCGGAACAGCGCCCCGCTCGTCGAGACGTAGATGTCGGTGCACGAGAGCGAACCCGCGCCGAACTCGATGTTCGCGGCGGCGCGGCTGTTCGTCCCGAGGGTCATGCGTCCGCTGCCGTCGGCCTCGATGCGGAAGAGGCGGCCGCCGGCGTTGTCGGACACGTAGACGCGCCCCGTGGCGTCGAAGGCGATGCCGTCGGGGCTGCCCACGCCGGTCGCGAAGGTGCTGCGCGACGTCTCGGCCCCGTCGGTGAGCACGAGGCGGATCACGCTGCCCGCGCCGTAGGAGTCGACGTACAGCGAGCCGTCGGCCGCGAAGGCGACGCCGTTGGCCTGGGTGATCGCCGACGTCGTGACGCGCGTCTTCATGCCGTTCAGCACGCGGTAGACCTGGTTGCCCGAGAAATCGCTGAAATACAGGGCGCCGTCGGGGCCCATGGTGAGGCCGTTGGGGCCGCCCGCGGAGGCCACGTAGACCGTCGCGGTGGGGGTGTCCGACGACAGGTCCACGGAGTAGATCGCGTGGCTGGCCGGGGAGCCGACGTAGAGCGTGTGGTTGGGCACGTCGAGGGCGATGCCCCACACCGTCGAGGCGGCCGCCGGGAGCGTGACCCAGCCCGGCTCCGCGTCCATGCCCGGCAGCATGCGGCCGACGGCGCGCGCCTGGGAGAAGTAGATGGTGCCGTCGGCGGCGATGGCGAGGCCCTCGGAGCCCCCGATGGACGACACGTCCGGACGGTCCGTTCCGCAACGGTGCGTGGAGCCCGCGTCAGCCGTGCCTGCATCGGTGCCGGGCGCGTCGGCGGCCGGGGTGTCCGTCACCGCGGGGGTGTCCGTCACCTGGGCGTCGGTGCGGGTCGCGGCGTCCGTTGCCGGGGTCGAAGGGGTCCCGCTCGAGCAGGCCGCGAGAACGAGGGCGATGGAAGGCAGGGCAAAGCGCATGGGGGTGGGGCGGTTTCTCGCCGCAAATGGTGCGCTTTGCAAGGCACGACGCCGGAGAAACTTCCCCCGCCGCGGCGTCGGCGCTACGACGGGCTCAGCATGGACGAAGCGATCGCGCGGCTGCGCCAGGAGTACCTCGACAACCCGCTCGACGAGGACAGCGCGGGCGGCGATCCGTTTCCGCTGTTCCGGCGCTGGTTCGACGAGGCCGGCGCCGTCGGCATCGAGGACCGGAACATCATGACCCTGGCGACGGTGACGTCCGCGGGGTCGCCGCGGGCTCGGGCCGTGCTGTTGAAGGACCTAGACGCTCGCGGCTTCGTCTTCTACACGAACCACGAGAGCGCGAAGGCGACGGAGCTCGCGGCGCGGCCCGAGGCGGCGCTGGTGTTCGTGTGGCACCCGCTGGAGCGGTCGGTGCGCATCGAGGGAGCCGTCGAGCGCGTGACCGCGGCCGAGGCCGACGCGTACTTCGCGGTTCGTCCCCGCGGGAGCCAGCTCGGGGCCTGGGCGTCGGCGCAGAGCTCGGCGGTGCCAGGGCGCGAGGCGCTGGAGCGGTCCTACGCCGAGGTCGCGGCGCGCTTCGAGGGGACGGTGGTTCCGCGCCCCGAGGGGTGGGGCGGTTACCGGGTGCTGCCGCACACGGTGGAGTTCTGGCAGGGCCGGCGCAACCGTCTGCACGACCGGCTGCGCTTCGAGCGCTCCGAAGCCGGGTGGTCACGGGTGAGGCTCGCGCCGTAGCGCTCAGCGGAGGGCGCAGCCGAGGGGCACGGCGCCCGCTCGGGGCTGCGGACCGGTCTGCGCGAACGCCAGCCAGGCCTCGTCGCCGCACGACACCACCGAGGGGTGCAGCAGGCCGTTGAGGACCCAGCGCTGCGGCCGCACCTCTCCGCCGGCAGCGATGATGAATGGCAGCACCACGCCGTCGCGAGCACGCGTCGCCGTGAGCACCACGCCCGCGCCGGTGCCCGACATCGAGGCCGCGGAGGCCTGGCGCTCGATCTCCCGGGCCACCGGATCGCCGTGCGGAGGGAACTCGACGAGCTGCACCGATCCCGGCGCAGCGCAGTCCGCCGAGGTGCACCCCGCCTCGGCCGGAAAGACCGTGGCGAGGAAGCGAACGGGCGATCCGTCGGCGCCGGCGCCCGCAGGCTCCACGCGCACGGCGCTCGAGGGAGGTGCCCACGCCGCCGAGCGACGCAAGAGCTCCGACGAGATCTCGCGGGGAGCGAGCGGGTCCGGGGGCGGCGCGGCCTCGGCGTCGGCCGTCGCCACGGCGTCGGCGTCGGCGTCGGCGGCCGCGTCGGGATCGACCC